>USCV01000006.1 GCA_900553225.1 uncultured Clostridium sp.
TGTTCAATAAAATATGAAATAAGCACAAACTAAAGCGCCTTGGAGAACGTTTTTTCTTATTTATTACTTAGGCTCCCTGCCGCTTCCTTACGGATACAAAACCTTAAGCATTTTTTCAAAGAGCCAATAAAAAAATATAGCAAAACATATATCTTTTGCTATACTTTAAACTAAAAATCTAAAACTATTTATATTAAGCATTTTGATTTACATACACAGCATATGCACCTTCAATTGTCGTATCTTCTGGTAAATTATCAGACTGAATAGCATAAGCCTCTAAATCAATTTTATAAGAATGTAATTGTTCTTGTTCTCCAACCAAATTTGCAAATGTAACTGTATCAAACAAAGTTCCGAGTTGTTTCATTTGTTCTTAACTCTTTATTATAATAATAAACATATGTATAAGACTCAATTTCGTTAGAGTCATTTAAATTATCTTTTCTAGCCGATACAATCTCCTTCCAATCATTATTTACATCATATGTAAACAACTGTGTATCTGTTGGATTCCCTTCATTTTTAACTTTTCCATTACTATCTGCTACCACTACTTTCTTAGCTGGTATTTTCACCTTTATATATACATAAGCATTATTGTTACCTGTATTTTTTATCTGTGGATCTTTAACTATTGTGGCATTTGGAACAATATTTTCTGCATAGTCTGGAATGCCATTATTATTTGAATCTGTAGCAGACTTCCATTTTGGTTCTTGTAAGTCAATTTTAACTTCTCCAACCATAAAAGTATTCGATACCGCTTCAGCATCTGTTAAATATGAAAAAATTCCAGGCACTGATATAATGGCAATTATCGCAATTGCAAATATAATAACTCTCACATTCTTACTCTTCATTTTTCTTTTTCCCCCTTATTGCAATAATAATAATAATATTTATAATTACTATTACTGATAATATTATAATTATATAATAAATATAATCTCCTGTTTTTATATTACCTTGATTAGAACTTGCATTACTTTTATTTGGGTTATCTTTATTTGAGTCACTTTGATTTGAGTTGTTTGGATTTTGATTATCCTGAGTTTCTTTGTTATTATTTGTATCATCCTTACTTGGATCATCTTGACTTGGTTTGTCTTGTGGTTTATTGCCCTCTTTTTCTACTGCAAATATCCACTTTACATCTATTTTTGATAATGCATAAGCATTTTTTAATTCTTTTGGTACTTCTATAGTGAAAATAAATTCGCCATCATAGCCCTTTTCGTATATTCCTAATGAAATATATTTATTTAAACTCTCTGCTCCTAAATCTCCATTATATAAAAGATTTTCTTCTGTACCATCTCTCTTTAATTTTATCTTTAGTTTTATCTTTTGTAGTAATGATGTGTCTATTTCATCATAATCTTGTCCATATGTTAATTTTTCTGTTCTAAAAAACACTTCAACTTTATCTTTAGTTTTATTCTTTATTAATGCTTTACCTTCCTTTACATCGCCTGGCATTAATTCTCCAAAGCTCACAAAGAAATCTCCAAGTGTAGTAACTACTCCTGTTTCATCTCCTGTATATTCTACAGTATTAGCATTAACCTTTTTTGGTACTATTATTATAAATATAAGACTTATTACAAAAATAATACTAATTATTGCTTTTATATTATTTTTCCTACACATATTACATTCCTCGCTTTTTCTGTCATACTATTTCACATGATCTGGATACTTGCATACTTCAATATCATCTTTTGTTATTCCTGGCCATGGATTTTTAGAGTTTTCGCTAAAATCTGGTGTAAAGTTCTTCTCTTGAATTGCTTCTGCTGTAACATCTATTGATAACTCTTGTAATGACCAAGTATTATCCCATTTTGAAGGTATAGTTACTTCTGTAAACAATATAACACTTTCACTTTTATCTGTCAAAACATTTTTATAATAAAAATATCCATCTTCTTTACAATAATACCATTTATCTGTATCAATATTTAAATTATCTAATGTTAACATCTCGGAATGTTTGTTAAGATCCTTATCTTTTGCTGAAATTTCTACTTTTGCTCTTATATAACAATCTGCTGACCCTTTTACACAAGATATTTCTGGAATTTTGCTAATTGTTTGTCCTGGTAATATAGTCTGTTCATTTTGCCATTTTACCTTATTGTTATTACTATCTATCATATATTCATCTAATTTGATATCCACGATTCCAACTTTAGCCTTGTTTGTTACTGTTGCAACATCTGTAAAATATGCAAAAATTCCCGCTATACCAATTATAGCTACTATAGCCACTATTATTGCAATAATTTTCGTCTTTTTAGTTACTTGCTTCATTTTTTACTCACCTCCAATTCATATTTTTTCATATATCTTTGCATTCATTGCTGCTTTACTAAGAAATTACTTAATAAAAACTTAAATTTTATCCAAAATAATTCCATACTTCATTCATAGATTTTCCATCTATTGTTTGAACAGATTCAGCATAAACAAAAATGTCAAATCCATCTAATACTAAATCATCTGCATCAGCTGAAATAGAAACCTTTGTAAATAACTTTTCAGAAGATTCTCCTGGTTTTAATATTTTTTTATAATACCAATATCCATCTTCTGTATTATACTCAAAATCATTTGTATTATAATCTATACTTATTCCTGCTTCTACTCTACTATCTGAAACCACAGATTTAACTCTTACATAACATTCTACATTTCCTGTATTAGTTACATATGGCTCTTTTGTAAAACTAATTCCTTTTTCAATTTTTAGTGGTGGAAGGTAATTTTCGTTTAAAACTATATTATTATATCCAAGTACTATTGTATTCTTTTTAGATTCTCTATATGTAAAATATCCATAGGTAACTGCACAAGCAGCCATTATAAATGCAATAATTACAATGCTTATTATAACTTTTTTCTTCTTTTTCATTTATAATTTCCTCCTATAATTCCATTTTATTTTGGTTTTTATAGTATGTCCACATTTCATCTGCAGATTCGCCATTTGCTTGTGTTGCAATTGCCTTAACATACACATTAAATTTTACAGCCTTATCCAAATCTAAATAATTTATAACTTTAATTTTACTAAATACTGGTTGATCAATTTTTTTTCCAGCTTGTACTTTCTTTTCTTCCCCATCTTCCATATATTTATAAGTATATACTTTGTATTTACTTCCATCTTTATCTTGAACCACACCAGAAAATCCGTCTTGTGAAACGAGTTCCCATCCGCTGTTTACTGCATAAGATACAATTTCTATCTCTTCTTGTGGTATTACGACATTTTCATTTTGATCTACATACCTAATATTTTTAGTTATTGGAACATACACTTGCGCTCTTATATAGCTTTGAACTTCACCAGTATTAGATAATGTTGGGTCTTTTGTTATTTGCGAATTTGGCTTTAATATTTGATTATCTGTATAACCTGGTTCTTCAACATTAGCTTGTACTTTACTAATTTTAAATTTGTTTATTGTCTTATCCATGCTTGTATAATAAGCTAACATAGTGTCTTTATTGGCTATATTTACAATTGCAATAATAAAAACAATAGCAATAATTGAAATAATAACAAATATTTTTTTCTTACTTTTAACTTTTTCCCTCATACTTGTTTTCCTCCCTTCTATAATAATTAATTTTTATCACATATTTCTTTATTATCTTTATTAACAACAATTACTAAAATAATACTTAATACTCCTAAAGCTATAACAAGTTTTATATGAGCTTGTAAATCTCTAACTATATATCCTAAATATGGAATAGATAATATAGTTTTTCCCATATAATTTTCAAACTTAACTTGAGTTAAATCTTCAGTTTGATTTGCATCTCCCTTAGTAGTAAAAGTTCTATTATCATTTATGCTAATTACTCTATGAGTCGCTTGTCCATTATTAATACTAAATGCTATAATATCGCCAACTTTTATATTTTCTGCTTTTATGTTTGAATTAACATATACAATCGAGCCTGTTTTTATTTCCTTCTCCATTGAACCAGATAGAACCACAAAAGGTTTAATACCAAAAATAATAGGTATTATAAAAATACTAATAACAATAATTCCTATCGTTATTATAAGAAATTGAAATGCATTAATTGCCTTTTTCATAAGTTCACTCACTTTCTTATTATATTTATATATTTCTATACGTAAATCTTAACACTTTAATCATAAAAAAAAAAGAGTGGGAAAACGTTATAATTTATTTTCCCCCTACGGAAGCCTATATAAGCTCATTATATTAAATTTATATTACATTTTCACATTAATTCAAACAGAACTGTTCTCACTGACACTGATGCCTTTTACAATTAATCTTTTATTTGAGGCATCATTGCACGTAACAAGAGTTACAATCGCCTCATCAGTATCTTTTAGGACTTCAGTTTGATCTGGGTTAACATATGTTTTTTCATATACTTTATAAACATATTCTTCACCATTTAAATTTGTAATAACTATTGTATCTCCAATATCTACTTTTCTTAAATTTCCAAACATACTGAAATTTCTCATATTATGTCCTGCTAAACACAAATTTCCCTTACCATTAATATCATTACTAGATATTTTGCAAATTGACTTCCATAACGAGTTTTCACTTGCATATTCTATAATTGGATACTCAATTTCAATTTTATCTATTTTAATTTTTCCATATACAACACATCCAGATACTTTCGCTATTTTTTTTGAATTTCTATTATCTTTTATATTTGTATTTCTATTATCTGTATTATCATTTAAATTGCTTTCATTAAATTCTTTATTGGCAACAATAATTCCATCTATCTCATTTATCATACTGCCTGTATCTTTTTTGGTTTTTTCCATATCATAATAGTCATAAGCAATCATTCCAACAAGAATAAAAATACTAACTATAAGTATAATTTCTATAACTAATTTAATCTTTTTCATTTTTTCCTTCCTTTGTTAACTAACCTTCTTCTGTTCTACTTTTATACTCAATAAAATCCGTTAAAATTATCTTTATAACTGCAATAACTGGAACTGCCAAGAACATTCCAAGTACTCCAAAGTATGCTCCACCTAATGTAACTGCAAAAATTACAAGTAGTGGGCTTATTTTTAAAGAATCTCCTACTATCTTTGGATTTATAATATTAGCATCTATTTGTTGTAATATGATAACAACAATTGTCATCCAAATTGCCTGTGATAGTCCACCAGTTAAAAGTGTAATAATAATTGCAATAATAACTGCTATAATTGCTCCAAAATAAGGTATCATATTAAATAGTCCTATCATAAATCCTAGTAGTACTGCATATTTTACTCCCATTATTGACATAGCAACTGATACTAAAATGCCAACAATTATAGCATCTAATAACTGACTTGATAAAAACTTAAAAAATACTTCATTTGTTTTATTAAAATAACGACCTATATTTTTATAAACATTTTTCTTAAATATTGCTCCTGAAAGCTTCTTTGCAAATCCTATTATTTCCCTTCTTTCTAACAATATGTATATTGAAACGATAATTGATACAAAAAAGTCGAAAATGCCTGTTGCAAAACTAATTGCACTTTGTGCATATTGAGTTATAGTATCTATATTAATAAGTCGAGTAAAATCATAATTTCTAACTTCATTTACAATTTTCGAAAAGAATTCACTTTTAAAGATAGAATCATCTGGAAGCTCATTAATGCTCTGCATTGTTATATTAAAATAATTTTGGAAATTACTTATTAAATCATTAAAACTTTGTAAAATTACAGGCACAACAAATCTTATTGCAAGAATTATAATTATAGTTACAATAGTGTATACTGTAATAATACTAAGTGGTCTTGCTCTTTTCTTTACTATTTTTATTTTACTATATATTCTTTCAAATTTTTTACATGGCAAATATAAAATATATGCAATTAGCACTCCTATAATAAATGGCATTATAATAGAAAAGAAATTTTTTAGCCAATCTCCTATTTGTGAAAAATTATCAAATATCTTATATATAATAATTACTGCTATTGAAAAAGAAAACCAATATAACCATTTTTTCCAATTCTTTTTTTCGTTCATTTTTTACCACCATTCTTATTAAAAAAAGAGATTATACACTCATTTTTAGTATTTAATCTCCTTTTTGTTTCTCTTATTTTAAAATTCATAAATATAACATTCTAGATTTCTTCTACCAAAGCTGATACATTCATTATAAGTGTTCATATAAACATCTACTCTGTTATTAGAAATTGCTCCACCTCTATCTTGTACAACAAACCAACCACCATTTGGTTTATTTGCAAAATATGGAATGTAAATAACTGTACCTAACTTATACCCACTTCCTGCTGCAACTGTATACCATGATGATGCCATAGCACCTGAAGAAGTTCTTCCATACCCACTTGACCCTGGTGCTTTACCACATGTTGAAGCAGTATATGCAGATGCATTTAAGGTTTTTACAGTTGGTGTAATACCTTCAACTTTTTTTGCAAGTGATGTAGTACTTGTTTGTGCAGGATTAGAAGTAGCTTTTCTTTCTGTCGAAGCTCTTGACGTTACTTGATTTGTTCTTACTTCTACAATTTTATTAACAGGTTCTTTTATTACTTCTGAAGAAATTTCTACTTTTTCTATCTCTACATCGTTTTGATATTTTGCTTTATAAGTAATTTCTTTAATTCCATCTTCACCTTTTTGAACTACTTTATCTTGTTTAGTTCCTGTACCTGTTGAAACATCTTTTGTAACAGTTTCATATGGAATTGTTATTTGTTCTTTTATAATTTTTTCAACAATAGAATCATAACTTTGTAAAATTTCTTCTATAGTTACTTCTCCTGTTTGATTTGCAATAGTTTGCTCTTCTTCATCTTTCTTAGAAATTTTTATAGTTTTATTATCTGATAATTCCTCATCACTCTTTGGCACCGTTTTTTCTTCTGGTAAAAGAATTATATGATTTTCATCTAAAATTTCTGAAACCTTAGTTTTTGATGTTAAAACCTTCATTTCATATCCATTAGATAAGATAATCTTTACATTGCTAACTTTAGAATTTGTTGCCATTACGCCAATTCCCATAACAAAAATCATTATTAAACTTATAACAATTATTTTCTTTAGCGATACTGATGCTTTATCATCTTTTTTCATATATTATTTTAGTCCCTCCTTTTAAGAAACAATCTTATTATAACATTTATATAAAAATATGTCAAATTTGGAAAAACAAGGTTCTATATGTTACTTAATATAAATGTGAAATTCTTAGAGTCCGAATACATACAATTGTTAAGTAATTAAATAGTATAATATATTATATGATACTTGTACAATACTTATGACAATTAACATCTATATAGAGAAAATTTTATTAGCATTTTTATAAGTAGCACTTGCAGCTTCTTCAAGTGTTATATTCCTAAATTCTGCAATTTTAGCAGCAGTAAATTTAACATTTGTAGAATCATTTCTTTTACCCCTATTAGGTTCTGGAGATAAATATGGACTATCTGTTTCAATTAGTATTCTATCAATTGGAACCATGTTCACAATTTCTTTAGCATTTTTTGAACTTTTAAAAGTAATTGGGCCTGCAAATGAAATATAAAATCCAAGCTTTAATGCTTCTTTAATAAGTTCCTTGTTTTGTGGACAGCAGTGAAAGACACCTGCTTTTTTTACTATTATTTTATTTTTTAGAATATCAATTGTATCCATAATTGCCTCTCTTGTATGAATAACAATTGGCAGATTATATTTATTAGCAAGTTCTATTTGATTTATAAATATCTCTTTTTGTAATTCTTTATTTTCCTTATTCCAATAGTAATCAAGTCCTATTTCTCCAACGGCAACAACTTTGTCTTTTTTTATAAGTTCCTCTAACATTTTATATTGATTTTTCCATTCGCTTGCTGAAGATGGAATATCATTTGGTGAAACTCCGCATGTGGCATATATAAATTCATTTTTCTTTGCAAGCTGTATAGCTTTTTTAGAAGATTCAATACTATAACCTGCTGATATTACTCTTGTAACTCCTTCTTTATAAATTTTACTTATAACTTTCTTTCTATCTTCATCAAATTTTTCGTCATCATAATGTGCATGTGAATCAAAAAACTCCATTTTTTCTCCTTTCTTCTTAAAAAATGACCCATTTTAAGATGGGTCATTTTCTACTAAAATCATAGCGTTTGCAACTGCATATTCCTTTAAATGAGATAAACTAATGTCAATACTTGCTATATTTTTTATTTCTCTATGAAGTATTAATTTAGGCTTCCCATCTTTACTATTTATTATTTCGATATCCTTCCAATCTAATTCATATTTATTTTTTAGTAAATCTGATAATGCTTTAATTACTGCCTCTTTTGCTGCAAATCTAGCTGCAAAATGTTCATAACAATTTTTTCCTTTAGAATTGCAATAAATAATTTCATTTCCGTGTATATACTTTTTCTAAAAACTTGCCATTTGAGCTTTCAATTGCATTTTTTATTCTTCCAACTTCGATAATATCAATTCCTGTTTTTACTTCCATTACCTGTCTCCATTTTATTCAGCATCAGTATAATAATTAGCATTTAAATCCTCTGCAAGATGCCATTTACCGATGAACTTTATAATTGTATTGTTTTCTAAAGAATATTTTGGTTCTACAACAACTTTTCCTTTTTGATCTATCGCTCCCCATTTTCCGTCCTTTTTTACACATGCATATCCATATTCATCTTGTTCTGTTGCATCATCATAAATATAATTTACTACTGGAACTCCGTTTTTATCTACAAATCCATATTTTTCATCCTTTTTTTGTAAGAATAAAGTATTAGATTTTAAAATATCTTGTTGTTTCTTTTCTTCAAATTTTAATGTATAATATTTATTTTCATTATTTTGTCTTACTTTAATATATCCTTTTTCAACATTAACTTCTGAAACTGTTCCTGTTAGCTTCACTTGGAATGTATGGCTAATAATATCAGATTCTGCCTGACCTTTATTGCCCTCTAAGAAATCTGCAGTATCTCTATAGAATAAACTTGTGTATTGGAAATCTAATAGTACATTGTCGTCTATATTTATTACTCCATATTTTCCATCTTTTTTAGCTATATAATTATTTGAGTATAAATAAGATAGTTCTTGATATTCTACTGGTACTTTTTCATCTCCTGTTTTTGAAACAACTCCAAATTTATTATCTTTTTTTACTATTGCATTGCCATCATTTATTGCAAGTATATCTGAATATTTATTTTCTAAGTAAACATTTCCCGTAGTATCTATAATTTTTAATTTAGAATTTTCTTTTACAACATATGAATTATCTCCATATACTTTTTTAATCTCATCATATTTACATTCTAATGCTACTTTTTTATTATAATTAATTACGCCATATTTATTTTCTGTATTTTGAACAACATATCCATTCTCGTATTTAGAAGTTAAATTTTCTATATTTTTATAGTCATTTTCTATAATAACATTTCCTTTAGTATCTATTAGACCTTTTTTATTATCTTTAACTGTAATAATGCTATTTTTTACACCGTCTAATGCATAGATTTCGTCATATTGACATGAAGCAATTTCTTTTCCGTTAAAATCTATAATACCATATTTTCCATTATTGCATACCTTTAATATGCTATCTTCTGTTGATAAATTATTATTCTCATCAACATTATAAATTGGTTCTACTAATTCATATTGTGAAAAAATTTGTCCTTTTTCATTTAATGCTTTTGTTTTATATTTACCTGTGTTATAGTCAACATCATATGTGCAAATAAACACTGCTTTTGATTTATTTGGAATTTGAATCATTTCTTCATAGGTTGGTTCAACAATAGTTTCTCCTTTTGAATTAATAACTCCCCATTTTCCATTTGTATATACTGAAAAATAGTCTATTGAAATTATTTTCTCATTATCTTTTGGCTTTGTATTTAAAATCTTAGAAAGTCCTACAATAACCATAATGATTACTGCAATTGCAATAATTACAGCTATTACCTTTTTTATATTTAACTCTCCGCCTGCTTCATATCTTCTTCCTCTATTCATGATATCCCTCCACATACGTTTTTCATAATTTATACTATAACACATTTATATATAAAATTACAAGATTTATTTTCTTTTTAAAATCATTCCCATGTCTTCTATAACTACTGTTTCCCACTGTTCAGTACTCTCTAGTAATATACGTATGTCTTTGTTGTTTTGTAAAAAGACATATTGAATATCATATTTATCGAAAATATATAAATAAGCATCTAATGTTTTTGTATTAGCCACTTCAACAAACTGATTATTTCCAGGACTAAATTCCTTTACAAATGGATCACATCTTCCATCTATAAATGTTGGAATATCATTAAATAACATCCAATTTCCCCAAACATTGTCATTATATATTTTATCCTTTATGTTATTTTCTTTTAGATATTCAATACATTTATATGGGAATTGTGCTTTCATAAGTGTCTCTTCATCATGTTTAAAATAATAATTAAACCATTTTCCTCCCATTATCATAGTTAGTATTATAAAAATAACACCACATATTGTAGTCACAATTTTCAAAATATTAAATATTTTATTTAAGCTAAAACTATTTACAATATATATAATAAAGTTTTTTACAAACTCATATCCCCATAGTAAAACTGTAAATGTAAATATTGGTGTTAGTCTGCAATATCTTAACATTCCAACTCCCCAGAAACATATTATCAATAGTTTAGATATAGACTCTTTATCTAATTGGTATATTTTTTTATCAAATGCAAAAGAAACAAATATTACTAAAAATAGTAAACATGCAATAGTACTTATAAAAGTAATTGGTTGCCATTCTGCAATCGTATTTGTTGCTTGGCTTGCGCTTGTAAATAGCATTTTTATACAATAATTGTATACTTGTATTCCATGAGGGTTTATTAAGCCTGCAATTATTCCTATTCCAATTGCCTTTAGCTTAGTAAAAAGCGCTTCTTTATGTTCATCTTTAGATTCTTGCTTTCTATCTTTCCATAAATAAGCTAAATCAACTAATAACAGTACAATAATTGGTGCAAAGACAGTCCAAATTGCTCCACCATGTAAATTTGAAATTAAAAAACCTGTTATTCCTAAAGTTAAATAATATGTAATTTTTTTTCTTTTTTTTATAAATATAAGTAAATTTATAAGCATAATAATTGCGGTAAGTTCTAAGGGTCTACCTACTGCCCATGTATATCCCATAATAATTAGCATACATATTGCAAATATGGAATATCCTTGTATATCTTCCTTTTTTATTATCACATTATAAATTGTTACAAATGCAACTCTTGCAAATAATAAAGTGGTAGCAAGTATCTCAATTCCCTGCAATCCAAAACTTCCATATATAACACTCAAAAAAACATCATAAAGCCACTCATGTGGAATCCAATTTAAGCCTTTATGCCAAGAAAAAACATCAACATTTGGAACATATCCATTTTTTAAAATCCAATCTCCTGTTTTTATATGCCATAAAATATCCAAATCAATTAATTGTACAAACCTTGTTTTTTCTAAAATAAAAAAAACTGTTCCAATTAATACCAATATTCCCCAGATTGTAATTAAGCATTTTTTTGTACTCCATTTTTTTAAAATATTTTCTCTCAACTTTTCTTCTCCTTTGTAATTAATTTTTATTATTAATATTACACACTTTACACTTTTTTTCAATACCTTTTTGAAATACCAACTAAAAAATATTTATGTTTATAGTTTTAAATTTTAAAAAAATCACGACCTTATTTAAAAGTATCGTGATTTTTCTTTAATTATCTTTCTTTAATTATTTTTATATAAACAAGTCCACCTATACATATTATAATTACTAGTCCTAGAATTAAATATATTGTTCTAGCCTGTCCTGTTTGTGGAATTACTGGTTTTTCTTCTTCAACTTTTCTGTATTTGAATATAACTTCTTGATTCTCTTTTGTATATTTACCTTCTTTATTTCCTACTACTTCTATATATTCATATCCATTTATTTCTTCTTCGCTTACACTGTAATCTGTTCCTACTTTTCCTGTTATTGTAACATCTTGCTTTATACTGTTTCCTTCTTCATCTTGATATTTTACTATAACTTTTCCTGTTATAATTGCTTCTGGTTGTAGTTTAGTTACATCACTTATATTTCCTGCATTATCTATTGCTCTTACATATGCTGCATTTTTTCCTTCTATAAATTTTACTGTTGCATTAGTATTGCCTTCTTCATCAACTTGCGTAGCAATTTGTTGCCACTGTGTTTGCTCATTTGGTTCTTCATATGCAACTTCTATTTTTGCAATTCCAGATTTACCATAATTTTCTGTTGCCTCTGTATCATATGCTTTTACATTAACTTCACCATCTGTTGTGCTTTCCACAGTTTCTATTGTAGGTTTTAATTTATCTATATTAGCTACTTTAATTTTACTTGTATATGTTCTTCCTTTTGAATCTGTTACATTAATTGTATATATTCCATTTTTTTCAACAGTAATTGGAGTATTCTCACTTTTAGCATTTTTGTCTTTTGTTTCAGATACAACTGTATCTCCTGCTTTTACAACTACACTTACAACTTTACTTGTTGTATTTTCTGAAGAATTTAAAGTAATACTTTGATTTGTCCAATTGTTATTACTTAAATTATAATTTGCTGTTGGTCCAAAATATTCTAAATTTACACCTGTATCTACAATACAACCTCCAATATATGCCCAAACTTCTCCATTTTCTGCTAGTGCATATACTGGTATATATTTATTAGCAGTGCTGTTGTCATAATTATCTTTATTTTCCTCCGCTGAGCCTCTATGAGCTATCCATATATATTCATAATGAGCTGTCAAGCCACTTTCAGTATTTTCGGCTATATCGACAAATCTTGGCAATTGTTCATTTGATTCTTGAACATCAAAATAAATTTCATCATCTTTTTTAGTTACATCTTTTAATGTTCCATCTTCATTTCTTTTTAATCCATTAAAAAACCTTATTGCTTTATTTTCTTTAGAATATGTACCATATTTCGGTGTATCTGATTCTACAATCTTTCCAACTTTTACTTCTGTTCCATTTGTAACATCATCTAAATTATATAATTTACCGTCTTTAAGTGCTAAATGCGATGCTACTAAATACTTATCTGTTTGCTCTTGAAGTTCTTGTACAGCAGATGTTAAGCTTGTATCATCTACTAAAAGTGAAATTACATCTCCATCTTTTGTTAAAGCTGTAGAAAAGTCGTAAATATCAACAATATTACTTACTTCTAATTTATAAACTATACGTAATGTTGGACCAGCTATCAAATAGTTTCCTAAATTCATTTTGTTCCATAATCGTGCTAAGCCACTCTCGTCATTTCCATTTGCAACTGCATATACTTCTCCTTTTTGTGTCAATATTAGAAATGAAGAACCATCTCCTACTACTTTAACATATTTCTCGTCTCCTATTACTTCTTTAGCTTTTTTTATGACTTCTATATTACTTTCTAGGTTTCCATCGCTGTCTACATATGCATAAATTGTTTTACTATTTGAATTTCCTATGTAATTAGCATTACATATTACCGAATAATCAATATTTTTCGCACTGTCAGATAAACCTCTTATTGTATTTTCACTTTGCATACTTACATTATCATTTTCCATATCTTTATATGTTATTTCTCCAAGCGATGTATACGGATCAGTAGAAGCATAACCACCGTCTTGTCCACGATAAAACTTGTCTGTCGCAGTAAAACTATATATCAAATCAGATGCAATCTTATTCAATAATCCTAATAATCCTTTATTGTTATCATTATCTTGGTTACTATTTGTATTGTCTTTTTTTATTTCTTCTTCCAATTCTATATTTTTATTATTATTTTTATCTGACCAGCCCACATTAGATTCATTACCATTTTGAAGTATATATCCATTAACTTTTCTATTTTCTGTATTTTCAACATTTAATTTACCATCTGTATCTATTGTTATTTTTAAAATACTACATTCATACTCATTATTTATTATTCTTGCGTAAATTGGTACACTATATTCAATTTCTTTTGTGTATTTAGTCCAATTTTCATTATCTACAGAATACTCAATATCATTATCACTTTCTAATTTAATTTTTCCATTTACTACTGTAACTTCTGGCACTTTAGTTTCTTTTCTGCTTTGAATACTTGAAACATGAACTGTTCTAATTACCGTATAATTACTGCTTTTATCTGTAAATTCAAATGTGTAAATTCCATTATCTGTTGCTTCATATGTTATTTGGTTTTTTTCTGAAGTTTCGTTGTTAGGCATTTTTATTTTATATTTATTTTCTGGTACACTTACTTTTATATCAACTTTATTTTGCTTTAAATTATTTTCACTTTCATCTTTTGATACTTGTATATCGTTGTAATCTTTTAATATTTCATCATTATTCTTTATATAATACTTTTTACTCCAATGACTTACATTATTAGAGTATGAATAATCTTCTATATAATCACCAATAATATAATATGTTTTACCTGTACTATCTTGATACGTATAATCCCCAAGTTTACTTATTCCCGTCTTGCTAGGCTTCTCTGGATATGAATCTATAGCAATATTAATATTCGTATTATTTTCGTTCTTATTGTCACTGCTATAATTAATTATACCATAATTTGGTATATATAGATTTCCTTTATTGGTTAATATTATTCCATCTTTATTTATTCTTACTGGAACTTCACTATTTTTTATAATACAATTTAAACTAATTGATTGAGTATCTAAATACATTTCGTTTTGCTTCAATATTTTTACTTGTAAGTCATCTGCAGATATATCTATTACATCACTTGCAATTTCTGAACTATTATTTAAATTAATTACTTTTCCGTCAGTGCATAATACGTATAATATTCCCTTTGATTGTATAATTTTTTGTATTGTTCCTATGTTATTTAATTGATATTTATCACATCTTTCATAATTATATTGTTTATCTGTTGAATTATATTTGCATTCCCATATTGCATTATTAACATCTACAGCATATACACCATAAATACATGTAAATTTCTCACTTCCTGTAATCTGTTGTAAATTATAATTTGAATCCACAATTTTATAGACTTTTCCATCATCCTTTAAGACTAAAACATCTCCTGCAACTTTTGTAATATCTATTACTCCATTTTCTTTAAATTGCTTAACTTCAGTATCATCATTTATTAAAATATTCTCTTTTGAATCTTTAGATACTCCTTCTAAATACCTATTTTGTCTAAAAATATAATTTTTATTATTTTCGCTATAAATTCCTGTAACTTCACCTAATCTGTCTTCATCTGCAATATTTAATTTTATATATATAACATTACCAGGTCCTGATAATTTTCCACGAATTAATATGCTATCTGCACCAATATTCATTATCTTCATATTTCTCTCGTTAAAAGACTTATTATATGTAACCCATTCTGTACTATCACTTAATTTATATTCAGCTGAAACTAGTCCATCTAGTACTTCGTATACGGTTATTTCTCCATTTCTTCTTACTGCTTTCTCATTATCGCCATGAACACAAGTAATCTCCATAGTATATACATCAGCACTTGTTTTAGTGTCATATATTTCAGAGTCTGTCATATCATCTATGTTTACTTCTTTTATATTATTTTCTCCTACTTTAACAAAAATACTTTTTGAATCAGTATTACTAATTGGTGCTGTATATTCTACTAACTCTCCATTACTAGTTAGTGAATATTTAATAGTATCATTTATATTAGAACGTATATAAATTCTACCATTTTTTCTAAATGCTGATATATTTACTTTACCTTCTATTGTAATATTTTTTAGTTCACGTCCAAAAAACTTAACAATAACATTATTATTTCCAACTTTTAGTGCAATATCTGATGTATATCTTTTTTCATCACCATTATTTAATACATAGCAAATGTCAATATCACTTTTATCCAAAACACCATCATTTTTATATGCTTCTAAGTTTAAATAAATTGAATTATTTAATGTTTCCTCAATTTTTAAGTTGTTTGTGTCTTCTGTCTTTATTGTACATGTTGTACCATCCATTAGTCCTTTGTTTACTGTTATTGTTGCCTCTTCGTTAGTATTAAAATCATCTTTTACGATTACTTTTCCATCATTCACACTACAGTTGTTAGTTGTATATGAAACTATTTGATGATTAAAATATTTATTATTATTTGCTTTTTTCAATATATCTAGTAAATCGTTTTCATGTTTCATTATTGTCATTTCAATACTTTGATTTTTTAATGTTAGCTTATCAAATTGCATATTATCTAATACACTTACATCACTTATTTTATTATTATCTAAGTTTAGTTCTGTTAGTACACTCAAATTGCCTATGTTTCTTATATCTTTTATATTGTTGTTATTTAGATTTAGATATTTTAAACCGTTAAATTTCTCCATTCCTGACAAATCACTTATTTGAGCATTTGATAAATCTAATGATGTTATTTCATTTATTGCATTAATTGTTATTTTCTTTTCTTCATCATTATAATCTTGCATTTTTCCCAATTCATTACATATTTCTTTTATTTTACTATATAAATTTTCATCATTAAATTTCACAATATCTTGCACATTTACATTTATATTATTCTTCTTTGCAAATGAATACGCATAAGAATCAGATTCACATATAATTGTTAAATTGTCACATCCATTAAATGCATCTCCTTCTATAAACGTTACACTCTCTGGAATCTCTATGCTTGTTAAACTGCTACATCCAAAAAATGCATAGCCTCCTATACTCGTTACACTATTTGGAATTTCTATACTTGTTAAACTGCTACAGCCACAAAACGCTCTATCTTCTATACTAGTTACACTATTTGGAATTTTTATACTTGTTAAACTGCTACATTTATAAAATGCAGTATCTCCTATACTTGTTACACTACTTGGGATTTCTATACTTGTTAAACTGCTACATCCAGAAAATGCTCCATCTCCTATACTTGTTACACTACTTGGAATTTCTATACTTGTTAAACTACTACAGTACTTAAATGCACTATTTCCTATACTAACTATGCTATGTCCGCTTAATTCACTTGGTATAGTTATATCTCCAACTATTAAATCTTTATTACTTGGTTGTACATTTACTGCATTACCATTTGAATCAGTTTCATAAGTCCATGCAATTCCATCAACCGTTGCTGATTCTGCTTTTACTTGCATAAGTGGCGCAAGTATGCTTATATACTGCAAAAGTAGTACTATTGTAATTATGCTAGCCACTTGTTTAAATATTTTTTCACCTTTCATATTATTTTTCTCCTTTTCAAAAATAAATTATCTAATAATATCTTACTTTACCTAAAAAAACGATGCAACACCTCTTAAATCATGTTTTTAGTTAAATTTTCAAAACTCTTTACGGAACTACATTTAGTGACGTTTTATTACAGTTTCTTTACATTTCTGTAATATTTGTAATATTTTAAAAAACAGTTCTAAAAAACATTTCTTCTCATATATTTTATATAAAAATACATATGGGGGATTTTTTATGATTGTACTTAGTAAAAAAAGATTATTATTAATTACTTCAATGGTACTGGTTTCTTTATTTGTTTTTGTATTTCAAACTGTAAGAGTAGACAATAACAGTAGTACAGTTCCTACTGTGGCACTGCCTGTTTCAAATAAAGTTATAGTACTAGATGCAGGTCATGGCATACCAGACGAAGGAGCACAAAGTAGTAATGGAACAACAGAAGCGCAAACAAATTTAAAGATTGCATTAAAAGTTCAGAACCTATTAGAACAAAGTGGTGCAACAGTAATATTAACAAGAAGTGACGAAAATGCAATTTATGACTTAGATAGTAAAACATTAAAAGAGAAAAAAATATCAGATATTCACAATAGAGTAAAAATAGGAAACGAAAATAGTGCAGATATATTTGTTTCAATACATTTAAACAAAATTCCACAAAATCAATATTGGGGATGGCAATGTTTTTACAAAGATGGAAATGAGCAAAGCACAAAACTTGCTAAAAGTTTACAATCCAACTTAAATGAATCTATTCAAAAGGAAAATAAAAGAGTAGCTATGAAATTAGACACTGTATACATTATGAAACATGTAGAAGTACCAATTTCAATTGTAGAATGCGGTTTTTTATCAAATCCTGAAGAAGAAAAACTGCTTTTAGAAGACTCATATCAAGATAAACTTGCATGGGGAATTTATAATGGAATAATAGATTATTTTTATCAAAATTAAAATTTTTTTGCTCTTATATATTATTGCTTTATTAAGTTATCTAAAATGAATTTTATATATGTTTTTTGTTTTTTAGAATAGTTCTAATATAAAAATCGAGAGAACTCTATAATAATATTTTCATTGTTATTTATAAGTTCTCTCTTTGAATTTTATTGTTTATTCTATGTAATTTACTGTAGCATTTTTGAAGTAGTCATTGTAACTTCCTATTGTAATTGCTTTAAACTGTTCTTCTGTTCCGTGGTAATTAATTTCTGTTAATTTACCACAACCATAGAATGCATATTGTTCTACTCTCGTTATGTTACTTGTTATTTCTATATTGGCTAAACCTGTACAATAAAAAAATGTAGAATTTCCTATACTAGTTACCCCTTTTGGTATTTTTATACTTGTTAAACCTCTACAGCAATAAAATGCATTACTTCCTATACTCGTTACACTGCTTGGGATTATATATTGTGTTCCACCTTTTCTTTGTGGATACTGTATTAATTCCGTTTTATCTTTATTAAACAATATTCCATCTTCACTGCAATAACTTTGGTTGTTCTCTTCTACATTTATACTTCTTAATTGTGCACAACCCTTAAATGCTCCATTTCCTATACTAGTTACGCTACTTGGTATTTCTATACTTGTTAATCCTCTACATTCATAAAATGCAGAATATCAAAATTCCACTCATATATTCATATCTATTTATTAGTTGCTTCTTCAAGATTTAATAACTCTTGCCATCTTAAATCAACCTCTTTTTGGAACTCTTCAATCATCCATTCATTACCAGGTTTAAACATATGCTTAAACCTTCTTTGTGGTTTCAAAAACTCCTCAATTGGCAACTTATTTTTAGGTTTGTAATTAATAATATACTTACCATCAATCACCTCATATAAAGGCCAATAACAAGTTTCAACAGCAAGCTTATTAATATTCATCAATTCATCTGTTGGATAACCCCAACCTCTTGGGCATGGAGTAAATACATTCAAAAACGCTGGTCCCTTAGTATAAATCGCTTTCTCAGATTTTTCATATAAATCTTTGAAATTATTAATTCCAATACTCTGTGCAACATATGGAATATGATGACTTGCCATAATTTGAGTCAAATCTTTTCTAGATTGCATCTTTCCTGGTATAACATCTCCATCTGGACTTGTCGTTGTATCTGCGAACTTTGGTGTAGCAGAAGAACGTTGAATTCCAGTATTCATATATGCACCATTATCATAGCAAACATATACCATATCGTGACCTCTTTCCATTGCACCAGATAAACTCTGAAGTCCTATATCATAAGTACCACCATCACCACCAAAGCAAATAAACTTTGTGTTATCATCTTCTGGAATTTTCCCTTGTCTTTTCAAAGACTTGTATGCAGCCTCCGCACCAGAGGCATTTGCTGCAGCACATTCAAATGCAGTATGAATAAATGAATCTGTCCATGAAGTATATGGATATATAAATGTAGAAACCTCCATACAACCAGTAGCACATGAGATAACTGCATGATCTTCTTTTTTTAAAGCTCTTAAAACCATTCTTCCTACAATAGGAGCTCCGGCAACCAGCACACATTCTGTGTCCAGCTGTAAATCTAGAAGGCTTTTCTGAAATAACTTCTTTTAAATTATATGCCATTTTACTTTTTTCCTCCTCTTACAAAAATTTTATATCTCTTCTCTTTATTTATATTAAACTCTATATTTAAGCATCATATTAGAGTTTTACATTTACACATATAATACAAATAACTTTATATTTATTTTCTTAAACCTAAATAACGATATGGATTTTCCACATTTTTTCCACTTGAGATTTCTTGCAAATCCTTATAAACACTTTCTATTTCTTTTACTGTAGTATCTCTACCACCTATTCCGTAAATATAATTTACCATTGGAACAGAATATTTATTTACATACATACCAGATGTTACATCCTCAAAAAGTGCTCCACCTGCTGCATTTAGTGAATCTGCTTTATCTAAAACAGCTACTGCTTTTAAATGTGATAAAGCTTTTGCAACTTCTTCTGCTGGAAATGGTCTAAACACTCTTATTTTTAAAAGTCCTGCTTTAATTCCTTTTTCTCTTAAAGAATCTACAACAAACTTTGTTGTTCCAGCTGTAGAATTCATACAAACAATTGCAATTTCTGCATCCTCTAATTTGTATTCTTCAAAGAATGAATACTTTCTTCCTGTTAATTCTTCAAATTCTTTTGCGACTTCTAAAATTACCTTTTTAGCACTCTTCATAGCTTCAGCTTGTTGATATTTATGTTCAAACAAATAAGCCTGTAAATCAAGTGGTCCAATTGCAATTGGTTCATTTTTGTTTAATAAATAATGATCTGGCTTATAAGTTCCTACAAAATTTCTTACTTCTTCATCCTCTAAAAGTTCTATATTTTCTATTGAATGTGAAGTAATAAATCCATCTTGACAAACCATTAAAGGTAGCAAAACATCTTTATGTTCGGCTATTCTATGTGCCATTAATAAATTATCATATGCTTCTTGGTTATTTTCGCTAAATAACATAATCCATCCACTGTCTCTAACTCCCATTGCATCTGAATGGTCATTATGGATATTAAGGGGACCAGATACTGCACGGTTTACTAAACTCATAACTATTGGAAGTCTAAGGCTAGATGCAATATAAATCATTTCCCACATTAAAGACATTCCATTTGCAGAAGTTGCAGTCATCGCTCTTGCCCCTGCCGCTTCAGCTCCAATACAAGCTGACATTGCACTATGTTCACTTTCTACTGCCACAAATTCTGTATCAACAGTTCCGTTACTTACAAATGTTGAAAAATATTGTGGTATCTCTGTAGATGGAGTAATTGGGAAAGCTGCAACTACATCTGGATTAATCTGCTTCATTGCAATTGCTGCTGCTTCATTACCACTTAAACGTTCTCTAATTCCCATTTAATTTTCTCCCCCTTCTTCTTTTTTATTTTCATCTTCCATTTTTATTGCTCCAAATGGGCAAACCTTTGCACAAATACCACATCCTTTACAATAATCGTAATCAAAATCTTGTCTTTTTTGTTCTTTTACTGGAATAGAATCATCTGGACAAACTGGAAAACATAAACCACATTGTTTACATTTTTCTGGTATAAATACAGGTCTTACACTTCTCCAGTCACCCGTTTTAAACTCTTTTGCGTTTCCAGCATTATAGATGTTTCCACCAATTGTTAGGTCCTCGGCTGGTGTATGTATATTAATTTTTTCACACATAATCCACTAAAACTCCTTTCTAAAATAACTGTTATTTTTAAAATTAGATAAATCCACACTTATACTAATTAATATTTATCTTTTTAACCTCTTGCAAAGCAAGTTTTAAAGATTTCATATTTCCTTCAATAACTTCTGGTTTTTTTGCAAATTTATGTTTAAAAGATCCTTCCATATCATTTAGAAGTTCTTCCTCTGTCATAACTTTGCTTACTTTTACAATTGCAGCAAGCATCGGAATATTTGGGAAATATCTTCCAAGTGCCTCCATTGATACCTTTCTTGCGTCAATAGTATAAATTTCCCCTTTATAATTATTTAAAACGCTTTTTAATTGTTTATCACTTTTGGTTGTATTTATAACAATAGCACCAGTTTCTTTTAAGCCGGCAGTTACATCAACACTTTCAAGTAAAGTATCATCAACAACTACTACATAATCTGGTTCATAAATATTGCTATGTATATTAATTTGGCTATTACTAATTCGATTATATGCAGTAATTGGAGCACCCATTCTTTCAGGTCCGTACTCTGGAAATCCTTGAATATACTTTCCCGTATTAAATGCAGCATCTGCAAGTAACAGTGATGCTGTTTTTGCTCCCTGGCCACCTCTACCGTGCCATCTAATTTCAATTAAACTATCCATTTAAAATTTAACCCCCTTTAAAGTTAATTTACCATTTAGTATATTCCCAAAAGTGTATTGTGTCAAGCGAAAAAACTAGACTGAACGTTCAGAAAAACAAATGAAGTAAAAAGATTTATAATGTTTTCACCAGTATAAACAGTTTACAAATTTAGATTATTTTGTTATAATATTATTGTAACTATGTTATGTTTTTTGAAAGGGGTAAGTTCCTAACAAAAATAGAGTTACTTTTTATTTTACTTTTTTAAAAGGAGTGTTTGTATGAAACGGATTGGAATTTATGGCACAATAATAGATGCTGCACAATCTTCAACATCTATGGATGAATTGGTTGGGAGGTCTGGTTTAACATCAGCTCAAATAACATCATCCTTAAGCAAAAAGCAGTGGAAAAAAGTTTATGCTTTATTACAGAAAAATGCGGAATGTCAAGGGCGTCGAGAAAAGCATAAGATTCTTTGCACTTTGAAACACGCAACATTTTCCGAATCAGGACTGGAAATAAAAAAGCCTAATGATTATACTTATAGGCAAATTATTGTTGTTTCAAACAATAGACAATATATAAATATGTCTGTTAAACTACATGTTGGTGACGATATATTTATATGTACAAATCTGCAAAACTCTATAGCTTTTGCACATTATACAGTGCATAAGCTATCACCTGAAGAAAATGCATATTTTATTTATGGTAAACATATTTATAAAAAATGTGAAATTTCCTGTTTACCCTGCAAATACCAACGATTCGTTCGAGACTTTTTAATGTACAATGACTCTATAATGAATTAGGACAAAGCCTAATAGCTTGTATTTTGAGCTATTAGGCTTCCCTTTTATTTATTACATATGTACTACCTGGAATAGTTTTTGCTAGATGCTTTACACCAGCTCCCATTTCTCCTATTTCCAGAATATTATTAAATCTACCTTTTGTAACATTTACAACACCAATTGTAATTGAAACAATTGGAAATTGTTCAAGTATTCCTTTTCTATTTTCAACTTCAATATACCCTCTTAGAGCATCTTCCTCTAAATAATAATTAACTATATTTTTATCAAATTCTGCAATTATATTCTGACATATAATCTCGCAATCAGTTGTTGAAACAATTGCTACAAAGTCGTCTCCACCAATATGTCCTACAAAGCTGGAGTCACATTCCCTACTATGAATATGTCTTGAAATAACCTTGGCTGTAAATTTAATTATTTCATCACCTTTAAAAAATCCATATAAATCGTTATATGACTTAAAATTGTCTAAATCAAAATACATCATTGAAAATTCTTCATCATTTAATAACCTTTTTTTCATTTCAGCTTGTATCTGAACATTTCCTGGTAGCCCAGTAAGTGGACTTACTCTTCTATTTATATCTAATAAATCTAGAAGATTAATAATTGTATAATAAAAGTATTCCTCGTCTATTGGCTTTTTGATATAATGTTCTATTCCAGTTTTTAAAACCTCTACTCTATGTTGCCTATCTATATTTGATGAGACAACAATTATTGGAGTAATATTATTATCATCGTTTTCCTTTATTTTACTATATATACTAGATACTTCATTTGTTAGTGTGTCTTCATGAATAATAATTAACGCTGGAATATTTCTTAGTGCAATATCAATTTGTTTTGTAGTTACTTGTTTAAAATGATACTCATTATTTGTTTTAAATAAATTATTTAATACATTTTTTAATTCATTCGAGTTATCTATAACATATATATCTTGAACCATTTTTTCTCCTTATTTTTTATCTATTTTCTTTTTTATTTTTTCCTTCAATGCTTTTAAATCTATTTTCTGGTTTAATAACTGCGAAATACTATCAGACTTAATTGTTGGGAATGCTTTTTTTAATCTAGTAACATATCTATATAATCTAACTTTTAATATTGCTTCTTTTCTCTTTAAATCTTCTATTATTATTTCTGTACCTTTTACTTTTTCAATAGAATCAGCCCCTAAGTCTTTAAGTTCACTTATCTTAGTCTTAATTGTTTCTCCTAATTCCTTAATTGCCTCTACAGTAGATTCAAGTGATTTCATCTTTACAATTGTGATAATTGCATCAATTCCAATTGCAACTAATAAAATAATATTCAAATATAATAAAGTTGCATTATTTAATATAATAACATACTTTTCTATTACTGGATGTATCCACATCATAAAAATTACACCCAAAGCACCCCAAAAAGTAGAGTTTTTTAAACACACTCTACCTTTTATATTTAAGAAATTTCCAGTATAGTCCCAATATTTAGTATTAAATTGCTTTTCTAAAAGCCATCCAACGATATATTCCCATATAGACATAACAACAAATGAGGTTGCAAATAACAGCATTGCATTATTTTTAAATGGCTCTAAACAAAGAATCATAATACAGGCTCCAAATCCGTAAATCGGACAAAAAGGTCCAAACAAAAATCCACTATTAATTATTCTTTTTTCAATAAAAGACTTATATATTGATTCTAGTATCCAGCCAAAAAATGAATATATTATAAAATATAGTAAGAATCTTAAAATCTGCATAGCATCCATATTTTATTATCTTTTCTCCAATCTGTTTAATAAGTACATTTTCCTATAGTTTCTTTCTTAGCACCACCAATATTATAGGCTATTACCTTTACTATATTTTCTCCCTTTTCTAATTGGTGCCTAATTTCAAATTTCTTCTTATCTTCACCAGTATTATCTTTAGTATACTCAGTTCCATTTATATTATAAACAACTTTTGTAACTTCCTCGTCGTCTGTAACTCTAATTATTAATTCTCCACTGCTCTTTTTCAATTCAATCTTAGGTGGAGTAACTGGTCTAACCAAGATTTCTTTATTCGAACTATTTCCGCTTGAATCATAAGCTTTAACTATAAGTGTTGTTTCTTCCTTTACTTCAAGCTTAACTTCTAACTTTGTTTTATCCGCTCCTCTATTTTCTACTTTTACTGCTTCATTATTATTCAGTTTGTATTCGATATAAGATATCTCTTTATTATCTGTAGCAATTATTTGAACATTTTCTTTTTCTGACGTAGCCAATATTTGAATCTGTGGTTTTTGTCTATCAGTATTTTCATTATATTTAAAGCCTTTCACAGCTTTACTTTCATTTTGATTACTATCTATTAATCTAATATTAAGTGTTGTGTCTCCATTTGGTAATTCAATTTGCTCAGTTAATTCCCTTTCTCCATTTGCACTTATTTTTGTTTCTTCTCCATTATCCCAAGAGTAATATAAGCTATCAATTCCAATTGAATGTTTAGCATTTATTGTTACCGTTCCATTACTCTCTGTAACACTAATTTGCGGTTTCTTTACACTACTTGTTTTTTTATTTTTTTCATGAATTAACGAATAAGCACCAACAACTATTAAAATAATTGAGAATACAATTATAATACCACAAAAAACTTGTATTATTTTTCTTGTTTCTGAAGTATCATCTTTATCTCCTGTAAAAAGTATTTGATTCATTTTATTCCTCTCTCTCTTTTTTCTTTAATATGAATTATAGCATAACGCTTTTTTAATGTAAACTATTTTTTACAAAGTACTTTACAACAAATACTCTCAAAACTTAAATATATGTCAAAAGTATAAACCTTAAATAGCATATATAAAAGGAAACTAGAATGCACTATAGCATTTCTAGTCTCCTTATTATATTATTTCAAAACATATTTTTTAATTCCAACAATACCCACTCCTAAAATTGTAAGTACTGCAATAGTTGTTCCAATATAGAATATTATTTCACCTGTTTTTACAGTTAACATTACTTTTGCATCATCTATATCATCTTCTCCTGGCTTTTGATTATTTGGTGTAGAGTCGATATCTGGTGTTCCATATTCATTATAATCTTTACTTATTTCTGCTACGTTTACTTTTAATCCCATGTTATCTTCTCTATTTATCCATGTTAAAATTATAGATACCTCTACACTTTCTCCTGGATTTAACAGTTTATCTTTTAATTGGTCTGTTGTTACTTTTCCTTCTGCTTCTTGCCATAGTGGATTTTCTGCTTGATCAAATCTTAACCCTTCTGGTATATAGTCTGAAATTTCTTTTGCATATCCTGCAATTTCTCCTTCATTTGTTATTCTTATTTTGTATTCAAATTTAACAACAATGTTCTTCAAGCTACTCTTCTTTAAGTCTACTTTTACTATTTCTTCTGGATCATCTTCTGCTGTATGTCCTGTTTCTGTTACAGTTTCTTTACCATTTTCTATTACTATTGCTTTTGTTACCCATTTTCTTAGAGCTAAATCAAAATATTGTACTTTTACTTTTTCAATATCTTGGTCGTCTTCACCTTCATTCCATTCGTCTGGAATCGAATCTTTATCATCAATTTCTTTTCCATTTTCATCACTATCATCTGATATTTGCGCATGATTGATTATTATTTTATCTTCTGTATCAGGCATTGTCACTTTGAATGCAATTTTTACGTCTTGGTATGCTGGGCTTTCCATTTCATCTGGATAAAACGCCCCAATTAATTTTTGTCCATTTTGATCGTCTTCTTTAGATAAATATTTTGTTACTACATATTTTGCTTTATTTACATCTTCTGTTTCATTTCCTGCTTCGTCTAACATTATCCATCCATATTTTTTATTTGTTTCATTATCTGGTAAAAATTCTAATCCTTCTGGAATATCATCTTTTATTTTACTTGCATATCCAGCAAGTGAACCTTCATTATACACTCTTAAAGTATATTCTACAATATTTTGGTTTCCAACAGTTAATGGTTCTTTTGTATGTTCATATACATATTTTCCTTCTTCGTCAATCTTAAACTTTGGCTCTCTATCTGTTATTTCCCAATTTTTCTCTTCTTCAGTACCAGCTCCTGTTGTTATTCCTGTAATGAATTTTCTAAGTGCTAAGTCAAATTGACCATTCTTTATTATTAATTTTAATGAATCATCAGAATATTCTGCATCTGCACCATCTATTTTATGATTTGTTATAATATATTTATAATTATCACTTATCTTTGTTTCAAATGTTACTTTAATTGGTTCTTCCATTTTTACATATCCATATGGAACGGATGTCTCAACAACTTCAAGAGAATATTGTGCCTCTTTATCTATCTTTATTTCTGGTAATGAAATTTTACCATTTTCGTCTGTTATTAATCCTGTTGTGTTAATTTCATCTCCATTTATATCATATAATTTAGCCTCTGTACCATTTTCTTTAACTGTTATATTAAATTCTACATCTTTTATTGGACTATTTTCATCTTTCTGATCAACCTTTAATATTTCAAAATTATATTTACCTTGAATTAGTATATTTGGTATTGTTATTACTATTCTACCATCTTCACTATTTATTTCTGCATAAACCGTTACTAAATTTCCATTTTCTAGTTCAACTTCTATTGAATTAGATCCATTTTCGAAGTTTACGGCTGTTGCTCTATATTCTGTTGGGTCTGCTTCATTGTCTACGCCTTTTATTACACTAAATGTTAATGGTTTTTTTAATTTTATATAGTCTCCTGGTACTTCTATCTCCGTAATTGTATATTCATCTGGAGTAGAGACATTGTCCTTCGTAATTTTTATTGTATCAACTATTGTGACTTTTCCATCACTATCAGTTTCGTCAGATATTATTTGTTCACTTTCTTTTTCCTTAATGCCAAACTTCACACCCTTTATTGCGTTTCCTTCAGAGTCTTTTTTAACTATGTCAATGCTATACGAACCTTCTAATTGTATATTTGGTATTGTTAATAATACATCTCCTGTATCTTTTTCTATCTCTACAACTACTTTAACTGTACCTTTATCTCCATCTATACTAACTTCTCTTTCAATTTTAGATGCTATTTCTGCTTCTTCCTCAAAAGCTATACCCGTTACAACATTTCTGGTTTTATCATCACTTAGTCCTTTTGCTACATAAACATTTAATGGCTCTGCTAATTTAATATAACCATTTGGTGCTTTTATTTCTGTAATTGTAAATTTATCTCTAGTAGCTATATCTGCAATCACTATTTTCTCGCTACTTAACGTTCCGTTTATTGGAGTTACATTAGAATCACCACTTATTTGCGATGCCCCAATAATGTTAAATTCAGCACCAGCTAATGGACTACCATTTATATCTGTCTTTAATATTTTAAAACAATAACTTCCTTCCACATGCTTATTTGGTATTGTTAATACTACTGTTCCATTTTCTACACTAGCATTAATTTCTACAGTCTTTCCCTCTTTAACTAAAGCTGCAGTCAACTTTGCCTGCGTTTGTGGTATTCCATCTTCTGTAAAAGATATTCCTTTTACAATGTAATTTGTTTTTGTATCATCTTCCCCTGTTGTTACATATATATCAATAGAATCTTTTAGTGAAATGTATCCATCTGGAGTACTTACTTCTGAAATTGTATATTTATCTTTTCCTGCAGCGTTAATTATAATGTTCTCTGTTGTGTATTCAGTTTTAGTATCATTTACATTAAGTGTTAGTGGACTACCGTTTTCTTTATTTATCTCAAATGATGCTCCAGCTAATTGCTGCCCAGTTTCATCTTCTTTCTTAAGTTTTAAATTATAATTTCCTGACATTAGTGGGTCCTGCACAGTAACAAAAATCGCTTCTTGTCTTGTGTCATAAGTAACCCATATAGAATTGTATAACGCTTCATTTTCTGTTTTCTTTAAAATATTTCCATTTTGATCTATAAGTAAAAAGTTCTTTCCAGATTCATAGCACATAATTTCAGTTGTACATATATTGTCTATATATTCTTGTTTAACATTGTTTGAACCTTCTGGCCAACCAAAAGCAAGCTCTCCTTTATTATTTAAATATACAACTACATATATCTTATTATTTCCTAAAAGGTTAGTATATCCATCGCCAGCTTTTGTTTCTGTAATTTGATAAATATAAGGTGTATTTACTTGTGTAATTTCTTCTACAGCCTTTCTTCCTCCAAATGTACCTTCATGAATAACTTCCACGTTATCAGTTGATGATGATCCTCCAGTAGTAATTTTCTCTACCTTGAATTCAGCATCTTGTATCAATGTTCTCCAACCACCTCTTTTAGTTGAATCTGTTTTCTTAATATAAAACTTATGTGTATCTACAATAATATCTTCAAAATCATCATCATCTTCTAATCCTTCATAGAAATTCTCTTCTGTATTTGTAATATCATGTTTAGTAGCTTGGTATTGGTAATAGCTTGTCGTTATTTCATTTTCTGATGTTAAAGCTAATTTTTCACTTGTATTTGCTTGTTCTGAATCTCTATCTACTGTTTTCTTTGTTCCTTTACTTGCTTGTAAATACTCTACACTTACATTTGCTCCATTAGCATCTGAAATAATCTTATTATAACCATAATCTGAAATTTCGGCTACATTTGTTAGTACAGTACTACTTTTATCTTCAACTACTTCACATTGAATATTTACATCTACCCAAAATTTTTCTTCTTCTGCTATTGCATCCGTATAAACTTTTAAGAAACCGTCTTTTGTTGCTTTTACTTTTTTTAAATTTTCATTTTCTATAATTCTATCACTACTACTTGATACTTTCCATCCTTGACCTTGATTGTATGCATTATTGATATAGTTCAATCCATTTGGTATATAATCAGTTATTTTCTTTACAATTCCATCTATATCTCCTTCATTATATACTCTAATAGTGTAAGTTACTATATCTCCTTTTTTTACTGTAAGTGGTGCTTTTGTGTGATAATATGCTGCTGTTCCTGTCTGTCTATACTGTTCAATTGATTTCCAAACAAACGTTGGCTCTCTGCTGTCAGACAAAGCCTCTCCATTAACCTCAGTGATAAATTTTCTTAATGCTAAATCAAATTCTCCAACTTTAACTTCCTCAAAATCCTGATCATCTTCTAGATCATTTTCAAGGTCTACTTTAGGTTTGTATGTCGTAGTACTTCCTGTAACTTCATCATAAGAATTAATATTTGTATTATTTTGAATAGAATCTCTATCAATATTTTTCTTGCTTGCTTCTATATAATTTCCGCTTTTATCGTTATATCCATATTTGCTTATTTCAGAAACGTTTCTTAAACTTGTTCCATTTTTAACGTTACTACTTACCTTGCATTCAATATAAGTATCTAATTTATTTTCTGGTAAAAAGCTTTCACCGTTGCCATATGCTTTTACTGATTGCTTAGTTTTATAAGTCATTACAACTGTATTATTGGCTTTATCATAATTCGTTGTTATTAAGTTTTGATTACTATAATTATATTTTCCATAATTTGTGCTTGTTGTTGAATTTTCTAAATATTCTAATCCACTTGGTAAATAATCTGTTATTTCTCCTACAAATCCATCTACACTACCTTCATTATATACTGTTATTTTATACCTTACTATATCTCCAGGTTCAACAGTAATTGGTTGTTTATTTAGTGCATATGTTGCTGTTGTAACTCCTTTATCTTCACTCATATCGCTTGGATGAATATAATACTCTCTTGTTCCATATACAATATTTTCTGATTTATCATTATTATGATTTGTATCAGTATCTTCTTTAACTTCTGAGTCATACACTCTTACGTATTTACCTTTAGAAGCATCATATCTATATATTTGAGCAATTTGTTTGGTTAGTGCCATATCAAATCCAGAATAGTCTGCATTATGATTTACAATTAATGTTGCAGAATTTCTATGGTGATTTAAACTTTTGTCTATTTCTATAATAGGTTGTCTGTTACTATTAGATTTTGTATAAACATATTTATTTAATTCGCTTATTCCTCTTTTTGAAGTAGCTGTTATAGTATACCTAAATCTAACTTGATCTACATCTGCAATAGGTGAATCAAGTTTAACTTTAATATAATATTGACTAACTTTACCAACTATAATATTTTTTATAGTCGTTTGTGTAAATTCTGTTGTAGTATCTATCATATATTTCTTTGACTCTATCTTTTGTTGCCCAACTTCAATTTTTATCCTGTCTGTCACTTCTTCTATATTATTAACATTACCTGTTACAGATGCTGATATTGGACCTATAATATATGTATTTTCTTCATTTGTAACAGCACTGATTGTTTGTTTTCCGTTATTTAATTTTATATTTACATCACTAGTACTTATATTAGTAGCCATTGTTGTAGATAATGTTTTTCCATCTCTAATATCGCATGCAGATTTGTATAATGCTTTATATAAATTTTGTGCAATTGCTATTTTATCAGAATCTATTGCTTTACCGTTACATTTAATATTTTTAATGAAGTTTACATCTGAGCCATGTTTATATTCTGATTTTGAATTTGTAAAATTCCACAATACAAACTGTTGAATTGTTGAAATATAACCATCACCAAAATCTGATAAAGAATTATATTGTACTCCCGTTTTATCTTTTATAATTTCAATTAAGTGGTTTAACATTATATCTCTTTCATATTCTTTTGAAAATCCATTATAATTACTATTAATTTTTCCATTGCCATCTGCAAATGTATACATGTTATTTAATAACCACTCTACTGCTTTTTTATTATTATTGTTACCAAATATTTTTGTAATTTGAGCATTACTTATCTGGCTAAAATTTTCTTTTGTATTATATATTCCATAATTACCTTTTGAATCGCTTGCATCAGGTGCTTTACCAGCGTCATGGTTAACATTATACCCACCTAATAAGCAATACCTTGCATATGTTGTATCTGATACTACTTTAGATTTTGATTTATTTATACCATACCCCCATATATAGTCACCATTATACTCATATATTGCATTAGTTCCAATTATATTTTTTCTATCATGAACATACCATGTACCAGAAGCTTCTTCAGCTGGTACATCTTGATCCGCTGTTACCATATCATAAGCATATGTTAGGACTGTACTACTACTTGCTAAAAGCATTATAGATAGTGTAATTATCGCAGTTACTTTTTCAAACACCTTTCTCATAAAAATTTACCTCCATTGTTTTATTTATTTTCATTTTACTGAGCTTCACTTTTAAAGTCAATATGTGTTATTTTCTGGTATGCTCGCTTACTTTGTTCTTCTATTTACGGAAGGTCTTTTTAGGAGTTTTTTTATTTCATATTTTACAATTTCATTACAATTTCGACATATTTGTAACAAAAGGTTTTTAAGCAAAAAAAGAAGACATTTAATCTGTCTTCTTCTTTATTTTTTTATATTTAGAGTACTTCTATTTTAAAACAAATTTTTTAATTGAAATTACACCCCCTGCTAAAATAGTAAGCACTATTACTGTTACTCCTGCATATGTTGCAGCTTGCCCTGTTTTTACTGTAAGCATTACAGGTGCATCATCTATATCATCTTCTCCTGGCACTTTATTGTTTGGTGTAGAATCAATGTCTGGTGTTCCATATTCATTGTAATCTTTGCTAATCTCTGCTGTATTTACTTTTAATCCCATATTGTTTTCATTGTTAATCCATGTAAGCGTAATTGTTACGTCTTTAGTATCGCCTGGCTTTAATAATGTATCTTTTAGCTTATCTGTTACAACTTTTCCATCTACTTCTTTCCAATCTGGGTTATCTTCTTTTACAAATTTTAATCCTTCTGGAATGTAGTCTGAAATTTCTTTTGCATAGCCTTCAATTTGTCCTTCATTTTTTACTCTAATGCTATATTCAAATTTTACAGTTACATTTTTTATATTAGATTTTTTTAAGTCAACTTTTACAATTTCTTCTGGATTATCTTCCGCTGTATGTCCTGTTTCCGTAACAGTTTGTGTTCCATTCTCTATTACAATTGCTTTTGTTACCCATTTTCTTAAAGCTAAGTCAAAATATAACAATTTAACTTTTTCAATATCTTGATCATCTTCTCCTTCATTCCATACATCTGGAATTGAATCTCTATCGTCTACTTTATTTCCATCTTTGTCACTATCATCGGAAATTTGAGCTTTATTTATAATTATTTTTTCTGATTTTTCAGATGAATTTACTTTAAATGAAACTTTTACTTCTTTATAATCTGGTTCTTTTATTTCTCCTGATTTATACCTTTCAATGTCAAATGCTTTTAATAAATTTTCACCTGCTGTTTTTTCATGCTCTTTAGATAAATAGTTGCTTACTATAGATTTTGCATTTTCAACTTCTGTTGTTTCTTTTCCGTATTTATCTAGCATTACCCATTTATATTTTTGGTTTACTTCATTTGATGGTAAGAATTCCAATCCTTCTGGTATGTTATCTTTAATTTGTTTTGCATATCCATCCATCGTTCCTTCATTATAAACTCTTAGAGTATATGTTACTATATTATTATTTGCAACTATAACTGGCTCTTTTGTATGTTCATATACATATTTTCCTTGATTATCAATTTTGAATGTTGGTACTCTATCTGTAACATTTATTTGTTTTTCGTTTTCTGTTCCAACTCCAGTTTTAACCTCAGTAATGAATTTTCTTAAAGCCAAATCAAATTCTTTTTTCTCTTTTTCATTTGGTATTGTAATTACAACTTGTGATGGGGTTATATCATTTTTTACAATCACCTTTATTTTTTCATATAAATCTGTTTCAGTTTCTTTTACAATGCTTCCATCTGTATTGTTAATTATAAATCCATATTTACTAATTAATGCATCTTCTTCTTCGTTTTTATTGTAATTTCCCAATATTAATTTTCCGTCTTCATTCATGTATGTTCTTAATGTAATGTATTTTCCATTCATAACATTTACATATTCTGGCGCACTTTCAACTTCGAGTACTGTATATGTATATGTTTCATTGAATTTTACATTGTTCTCTAGTACTTCATATGTACCCTTTACTTCTTGGTTATCAAGTAATACTTCTGTTTTTTCATTTTTTGTTTTTTGTACTGTAAAGTCTGCTCCAATTAATGGATTTCCACTTTCATCTACTTTATTTAATACAAATTTAAATTCTTTTGCGTCAGGTACTACTAATATGTTTTCAAAATCATCATCATCTTGCATTCCTTTATAGTAATTGTTATTGTCTGCTTTTTGTGGTTCTACTATATTTTTATAGTATTCATCTATGTTTTTAACTTTTTCATCTTTATTAAATACATTATTTTCTTCTGAATCTATATCAACATTTTCTTCGTTTGCTTCTACATAGTCACCATTTTTGTTGTTATATCCATAATTTGTTATTTCTGCAACATTTACTAACAATTTGCTATCTTGTATATCTGCTTTTACTTTACATTCTATTTCCACATATGCACTAAATTCTGGAGCTTCACTTTTCTTTTCTTGTTTTACATATTCTAATAGTCCTTCTTCTCCATTTGCTGGTTTTATTGTTGTATCTTTTAGTTTATCTGTTTTCACAGTTGTTGTTCCATCATTATTACTTGTTACAACCCAATTGTTTTCTTTGTTAATTTTACTATCTGTAACAAATTCTAATCCTGCTGGTAAATAATCTGTTATTTCTTTTGCAAATCCACTTATATTTCCTTCATTATAAACTCTTAATGTGTAAATAATGTTATCCCCTGGTTTTACATTAACTGGTGTTTTTGTATGGTAATATCCAGCTGTTTTATTTGCTTTATATTCTTCTACTGATTTTTCGTTTATTGTAGGAACTCTGCTTTCACCAATTTCAACTTTAGTTTCATTTTTCTTTACTTCTGTAATATATTTTCTAAGTGCTAAATCAAAATTTACTGGTTTATTTGGTATTGTAATTTTTACAACTCCGCTGCTTAGCTTAGCTGTAATATTTACTTTAGTTCCATCTTCTAATGATACTTCTTTGGTTGTTACATTTGAATCTTTCTCAAAAGATACGTTTGATACAACATATTTATTATCTTTTTGAGCTGTTGTTATATAAACTTTAACTTCTTCATTCATTTTAATATAATTGTTATTTCCAATATCAACTTCTTTTATTGTATATTGACTTGTTTGTTCACCTGTAATCTCTTTATTTCTAAATATTGTAACAAGTCCTTTATCACTTGTTGGTCCGTAAGTTTTTGCTTCTTTTCCTTCTTCTGAAACTTTAAAACTAACACCTGATATTTTCTTTTCTATGTTTGATGAATCTACTTTTTCTAATAATAAACTATATTTTCCTTCTACTTGTTTATTTGGAATTGTTACTATTACTGTATCTTGTGATATTTTTGCAGTAACTGTTACCTTACTTCCATCTTCTAATGTTACCTCTTTTGAAGTTTCATTTTTATCTTTTTCAAATGATACCTTTGATGCAACATATTTATCGTTTGATCTAGCTGTTGTTACATATATTTTTATATCATCTTTTAATTTTATATAATTACCATCTGTAACTGTTACTTCACTTATTGTAAATTCTTCTGTTCCTTCTTTTTTTATTTCTCTATTTTTGAATATATTTATAATTCCATCTGATTTTGATGGTCCATAACTTGTATCTTTTTCAGAAACTCCTGATACTTTAAATATAGCACCAGATATTTTAGTGTTTGTATCTGTAGCATCTACTTTTTCTATTTGTAGTCCGTAGTTTCCTTCTAAGTTTTCTTTGAATATTAACTCTGTTGAAGTTTGTTTTGTATACTTTTCTTTTCTAATAGTTGCTAAAGGTTGGTCACTATTTCTTACAGGATTTAATAAACTTGCAAAAGTTCTATAACCTTTTAAATTAACATTAACTTTTATCTTGTATTGTGTTCCTTTTTCAAAACCTTTATTATATGTAATTTTTAAATAAAATGCATCATTCTTTTCTGAAACATTGATTGATTTACCATTTTTATCTACAGTTTCTATTTTATCCACCTTATTAGAATTAACTGTAGCACTAAATGTTTTAGTAAATAGTGGATGGTTATTTCTTAATACATATGGACCTGCTATAACTGTTTTTTTATCAGATTGAACAGTTGCTGATGCTTTAGAATCCTTTGTTAGTACAACATCAAATCCTTCATTTCCATTTGGTGAAGAATATTTATTTTTTTGAGCTTCTTTAGCAAGTTCTCTTAAAGAAATGTATAGTGCTGTATAATATTTTTTATCTGCTTTTGCATTTGGTAATGAATTATAACTTCCATCTGAATTTTGCATAGTACTATTGTAAGATGAACTTGAGTTTTTTACAAAACTCCACATTACATACTGTTGCACAGCATATAAAGTATCTTTATCACTAACTAATGCATCTACTGCTTTATTAATCCATGCATCATCAATATTATTTACATTAATTTTTTGACTTAATATATATTTTCCATTTGAGGCTTTATAAGTACTGTATTTCTTTATTACGCTTTTTAAATTATTTTTCATGGCTGTTTTTGTTTCTGCATCTGTCACATCTGTTAAGTACATATTATCTAAAACCCATGCTAATGCACTTTGGTTTGATGTTATGTTAGAAATTTTAGCAGTATATAAACTTTTTTTATCGTCATTTAGCTGTGTACCAACATATAAATGTGCACCACCTTTAATACAATATATATTGCTATATCCCTTAATACTAGCTGTAAATACATTTGTGTTTCCTATTCCACGATTTGTATCTGACATACTTGATACTACTACTTGAGCAGATTTTACTACGGTTGGCATTATAGTAGCAAAAACCATTAATACAATAATTAAACCGCTAATTATTTTCATACCTTTATTCTTCATATAAACACTCCTCTATTTTTTACTTTATTTTTTGGCAAATTTAAATATCATACTTAGATAATATGATACTAGCCCTTAATTTATTATTTTTTCTTTCGTTAGATTTAAAACTCATATTACAATTATATTACATTTTTGTTACAAAATCAACAGTTTTATTGATTTTCCCTAAAAAACTTGCATGCCCGTAGTATTTTTTTGTTTTTTATTTGTAAATTTCTGTAATCTTATTCTATAATTTACCATTTTTATTTTAAAAAAATGCTAATAATAAAATAAACGACAATACTTTTTAGTATAATCGTTTATTTTAAAAGAATTAAGAATACTAATATTCTTAAATTAATTAAAAAACATAAAAAAGTGTAAGTATTGATAAAACAATACTTACATGCTTTATTTTGGAGGCATAGCTCCGGTTTGATATGTAAAAAAAAATCCACAGAAATATTAATAATCTGTGGAAATTGGTTTAAAAACTGGAGGCGACACCCGGATTCGAACCGGGGATCAGAGTTTTGCAGACTCGTGCCTTACCACTTGGCTATATCGCCGTTTCACTATATTTAATTATATGCAATTAATTTTAAATTGATGACATTTTTATAAAAAATTAATTGGAGCGGGAAACGGGGCTCAAACCCGCGACCTCTGCCTTGGCAAGGCAGCGCTCTATCAACTGAGCTATTCCCGCAAATTGCTTATTACAAGCAATTATTATAATAACAAATTAAACTATAAAAGTCAAGCAATTACGTCTAAAAAATCTAAAAAGTAATCCTTTTTATTTTTTCTTTCTATTTCGTCCTCATTTATAATATCTACAATCTCGATCACTTCATCTTTTAATTTTATTTTCATTTTACCAACTACTGTATTTTGGGGAACTGGTGCTGTCATAAATGTAGTACAATATATTTCAATGCTTATATTGTCTGTGTCCTTTAATTTTATTGGTATTGTATCTTGTTTTAACTTGTTAAATGCCAAATTTAAATGAGAACTACTCCTTGCCTTTTCAATAACTATTCTATTTTCGTTAACACTTTTCCATTCTTTAAATTTATTATTAATTATCTCTGTTATATTTACTGGTTTATAATTTTTGTATGTGTATTCTATTAATTTTATACTATCTGCTGTTCTAAATTTTTTTGTATCTGCTCCTAATACTACAGTAATAATTTCAAATCCATCTCTATTTGTGCAAGTTACTAAGCACCTTCCGGCATTATTTGTGAATCCTGTTTTTACACCTTTTACTCCATGCAAAACTCCTAATAACTCATTTGTATTATTTAAAGACTTAGTGTATCCATTAATTGAAACTGTATAATTTTGAGTACCAACAATTTTAGCAAATATTTCATTCTTCATTGCATAATCTGTAATAATTGCAAGTTCATACGCTGTTGTATAATGGTCTGGATCGTCAAGACCATGTGGTGTTACAAAATGTGTATTCTGTAACTTTAATTCTTTTGCTTTTGCATTCATTTTTTCAGCAAAGCCTTGTACACTTCCCCCCACATACTCTGCAAGTGCAACAGCTGCATCATTTCCAGAGCGCATCATTAATCCATATAGCAAATTCTTGACTGTAATTTTATCATCTTTTTTTAGCCCTAGTCTTGAACCTCCAATACTTCCTGCTTTTGCTGATATAGTAACCTCATCTTCTAAATTTGCATTTTCTATTACTATTATTGCTGTCATTATTTTAGTAGTTGACGCCATTGCTACTCTTTTATTTTCGTTTTTTCCATAGATTATTCTTTTCGATTTTCTATCCATTACAATTGCAGTTTTGGAATTTAACGTTGGTTCTTTTTCATCTACTGTTGCGACTGTTTCTAATGCTTCTCCTAAATCTTCTATTTGCTCTTCTTCATCATCTGCATAAACCATACAAATAGCATTCTGAAATATTGCTATTAAAATTAATATAGATATTACTCTTTTTTTCATAACTAAAAATCACCTTTACAATTTATATTCGTAAAAGTGATTTTAATTCCATACTTTATTGTTTATTTTGTTTTAAATCTATAGTTAAACTATATAGTTTTACAGCTTTTTTCTTTTCCTTTGTTGCATTTTCTTCTTTACCAGAATACTCCGGTAAAATTCTAATAGCATTTAAAATTAAGTTTTCATCTTCTTTTCCATCATCAAAATATTTATCAAAAGTAATTTCCTTTTCAACTGTTTCATTTGGAAGTATTACTAAATTTGCATTTGTCATATCACATTGTTTTGAACCACTTGATGTTTTAAGGATAATTTCATTTTTTTCAGTATTATCTGCAAGAACAATATAATTATTAGTCATATTTTTGAATTGTATTAAATATGTTTCTTTATCATATTTTATGTATTTCTTGACTATTCTAATTTCCATATACTTGTCTTGTGAATTTACATTTATTTCTTTTGATCCACAATATCCGTTTAATGCAAGCTTAAATTCCCCATTTTCTTTTGTAATTACGAATTTATCTTCTATGGAATTATAGCCATTAGTAGAACCAGAAGCTAAAATGTCATCCATAATTGTTATGCTATATACATATATTTCATTAGTATTTGAATAATTTTGAACATTGTATATTTTTTTGCTTTTGAAAACAGTGTCTACATATATCTTAAATTTGCTTAAACTACTTATATATCTTTTTTTAAAGTCACTGCTTAATAAATTATAACCGCTTTCATATTCTTTGTTATTACAATACTCCATAAAATTTTTTATTAGATTGTTTATTGGTTCTTTATACTCAGTTGGAACTTCTTTAGTTGTGTCAATAACAGGACTTGATATACTATTGCTTTTAGAAACGCTTTCTTCTTTTTGTGGCTTCTTAAATGAGCGATTAACATAGAATATAATACATAATGCCACTGCAATAATTATTAATATTATATAATATCTTTTTAAAAACTCTCTTAACTTTAGCATAGTTTTTGACCTAAAATTCATATTACATTTCTCCTTGTATTATTGTTAGAATTATCTCTTTCGTGGTATTAAGTCTATAGATAAACTATATAATTTTATGGCATTATCATTTTCTTTTTTTGCAGTTTCTTCATGTCCAGTAAATTCTGGTAATATTCTAATTGAATTAAGTACTAAGTTTGTAGCATCTACTTTGTCATCAAAATATTCGTCGAATGTTACTTCCCTTGTGGTTGTCGAATTTGGTAATATTACAAAATTTGAATCCGTCATATATTTTGCTGCTCTTTGATCATTTGGTAATTTTAGCATTATCTCATCATGAGTTGTTGAATCGGCAAGTACAATATAATAGCTTGTTTTATTTTTTATTTCTAATGTATAGGTTGAATTATCATATTCTACATCTTTTTTTAATATTTTTATTTGCATGTACTCATCTTCAACTTCTATGTTTAAATCCTCTGAACCACAGTATCCATTTAAAGATATTTTTAAAATTCCATCTTCCTCTTTAATTACATATTTCTCTTCTGTATATACATACTCATCCGTTGTACCATTTGCTAAGATATCATCTAACAATCTAACTCTGTATATATAAGCATTGTTTATGTTTGAAAAATTTTGAATATTGTATATTTTCTTTGTTTCAAAAACACTGTCAACATATGTTTTAAATGTATCTATATTATTACAATATCTTGTTTTATAACTATTGCTTAGCAAATTATATGCATTTTCATATTCTCTATTATTGCAATAGTTTACATAGTTATGTATAAGATTGCTAATTGGCTCTTTATATTTTTCTGGCACACTTTCGGTTTCATCCATAACTGGACTATGTGGCTCATATGTTGTTTGTGGTTTTTCTATCTTTGTGCGGTGTTTTAAATAATAATTTATTGCAAATATTACAGCCCAAATTATAAGAATAATAATAATTTTATTTTTGTGCTTTTTAAAAAAACGTCTTATTTTTAATTTAATATCTAACCAATAGTTCATAAAATTTTCTCCTAAATCACTTGGAATGATAATACAAAATCGTTAAAGTCGTTTTCTTGTATTACTATTCTTTGATCTTTTTCCTCTCCAACTTTTTTAGCTGGGTCTATTATTTTTATCACTAACACATATATCGTTCCTTGTCTTTCAATATCATTATATGAAAAACCAACAGAGCTAGGATATATTTTCTTAGCATAGTCTCTAAATTCCTCTACCGACTTAAAATAAGTTTGTCTAAATTCTGGATATAGCAAATTATAAGCTTCTGTATATTTTTCATCTTTTATATACTTAATGAATTTAGCAAAGTAATATTCCATTCTATCACGTTCTGTCATCTTTTTTAACTTTTCTAGTTCTTGTTCTTCTTCAGACTTATTTTGGTTATTTTCACTTGTTACATTGCTCTTATCACTTATATCATCTTTTGGCTCTGATTTTAAACTTATTACTTTAGTAAGCAGAGCCAAATTAACTACAACTAACACTAAGACAATTATTATTAAAACAATATCCTTTATATTTAATTTTAATTTCATTATTTACCTCTTATTCTATTGGTTGAATACGAATCTGTAAAGCATTTGTTTCAGATTCGCTTAAATTCAACCTATATTTCAATATTATATTATTTCGATATTCTATTTCAAAATCACATGTAATATAATTTTCACCTTTTTTATAAGTTTCTATTAAAAATCTTACTGTTTTATAACTATTACTACTATCTGATGCAACTTTTTTACACTGTTTAATAAAAGTAACAAATTCATTTTTTGTTGTTATATGATATCTAGCAATAATTGATTCTTTATATTTGTCAAAAAATGTCTCTAATTCCGCATCTGTAAGGTCTTTAGTCCTGTTATATATCTTTGGAATGTAGTAAACAAAGTCATATAAATTTTCATATAAAGTCTTACAATTTTCATCACTATTATATAACTTTTCAAACTCATAATGGTTTGCTGGATATATTTTGTTATTATACTCTATACTTCCAGTATAAGTTTCTTCACTTGCATTCTGCATAGAAGCTGTACCATTATTCATCTTTGCTACACAGTTTAGCAAAATAACTAATATGATTAAATTAATAATTATTAATGCAGTTAATATAATTTTTAGATTTAGCTTCATTTTTATATCTCCTTTTTAATAGTTACGAGTATAATAAAAATTTGTATAATATTTTGTATAACATTCTTGTTTTCTTTCTTCAGTATATTCGTAATTTGCACCGTTTTCAAATATATCCCATTCTACTGCTCTTCGATATTGTAGTCCTAGCAATGTTTTTCCGTCAGCATGACATAAATTTAAGAATTCCCATTTTGCTTTATCTGTATCTCCGCTTGCATATGTTTCTATTATACCCTTTACAGGCCCATCTCCGGTATTATACGCAAGTGATGTTAACGCCTGTTTTTGAGCTTCATTTAAGTTTGCACCTAATTGGCTACAATAGCTTTCAACAGTTTTATAATGACTTTCTAATGCATGAGCTTTTACTTCTAAGATTGCCTGTTTAGGAACTCTATCTCCAACTTGCATTGGATATAAATCCCCATGTCCAGTTGCAAAAAAGTCTTCTTTACAACTGTTAGTTACTCCAGAGCCGCCTGCTGTTCTATCTTCAAATGATCCATTACCTTCTATTACTATCCAGTAATCCCCATCTGAATTTGAATCCATTCCGCCTTCCATTGTTAATATCATTACTCCTAAGTCTTCTAGACTTCCGGCTGTACCACTATTACTCTTCTTTCTAGCTTGTAGCTTAAAGTAATCTTCTACATTATTAATAATAGCATCTTTTTCATCATACAAAATTATTTTTATATTCCCTGTATTGGTTGTACCTATGGTATCACCTTTATTTAATTTATCTCCTTCTTGTATATTAGCATCTATTGTAAGACCTTCAATTTCCATTTTCCAACCATTCACACCATTGTTTGTATTAAATTCTATTCTAATATATTCTCCATTTGTTTTAAAGTAATCTGTATTGTCTTTTGTTTGTGTTTTTTCTTTATTATTATCTTCTTTTTCTCTTGTGCCGATTTTCTTTATAACACCTGTTTCAGGCATTATAACATTTTGTCCACTTTTAAAGCCCACAATTTCATTAGTTGTAATTACTCCTGTTGGAGCTTTATCTGGAATCACATATATAGAAGCATTGTCTTGATAATTATTAACAAATTCTTCTATGCTTTCACAATAATTACTATTTGCAGAAGAATCACTTCTTCCTGGATTTGATATATATATTGAAGTTCCATCTTCTCTAAAACCTGTTATACACATCCAATGTGCACCTGAAGAATATCTACCACTAGAATCTCCTGGAACACTTACTAATACTGGTTTTCCTTCTTTAAGCGCATTACTTATATTTTTAATTGCTTCGCTTTTACCATTTGATACATCATAACTTTTTGCGCTAATGCTAAATTTATTTTTTAGTACATCCACCATTTTACTTGATTTTGTTCCTGCTCCATACCAACTATCCAAATCGTCCATCATTTCTCCAACTTTATCTGGTAGTACATCTTTTCCATATCCAGATAATAGTATAGCAACTGATGTAGGACCACATCCAGAAGTAGCTATAGTTCCATCCCAATAGTGAGCTTGAGAATATCCATTGGTATCAACTCCCCAATCACCTTGTTTATAATTTTTATACGTTATTCCATTAACAGTAGTAAGCCTATTGTATCCAACACCTGTTGTAGTATAACTTGTCTTTCCTCCAGTATTTCCCTTATTATCCTTTGCTTCTTTTGCTTCTTTTTCACGTTGTTCATCTAAACTTACTTGAGATCTAATATAAGTACCATATTCATTATTATTTTTTTCATATTTTAGATCTGGCCACTCATCTTTATATACATTGTAGCCTTGTATTATCCATTTAAATACATCTGTTTCAATAGATTCAAAGTCTGCTCTTGTAAAATATCCAAGTTCTATTAAAAATTCCTTCAAGTCTCTATAAATATATTCTGAATCTTCTGTATGCATTGCCTCTAATATTGAAAACGCTTGTAGAGATGATTTCTTTTCAAAATTAATTTTTTGAAGTGTAACATCTGAACCATTTTCTCTTAACTTCTGATTTAATTGTTTAGCTTTTTTATCTATCTCATCAGAAGATATATTTCCCTTATAAAGTCCTTCCTGATCTGTAACTTCAATTAACAAAGGATTTGTAGGATCATAGTCATCCTTTAATATGTCTAATGCTTGTTCAATTTTCTTTGCTGTTTGTTGTTGTCCATCATAAATAAAATAATATCCGTAAACAATCCAATTTTTTACCATATAATGCCATGACTTAGTTTTTACTATTCTTGGTTGCTCAACTTGAATTCTAACTTTATTATCTGTTTTTTCTTCATAGTATATCTGTCCTCTACTCTTATCATTTAAAAATTTTATATTGTCAGTATTAGCTGTTCCTTCAGGATTAAACTCTTGTATTTTTGGGCTTATTTTTTCAAATGAATATACTCCCTTTTCATCATCTGTTTTATCAAAATATAAATCCTTATACCAATGATTTGTAACAGAATAAATATATTGCCTATATGTTTCCGCTAATGAATATACTCCCTTTTCATCATCTGTTTTATCAAAATATAAATCCTTATACCAATGATTTGTAACAGAATAAATATAT
>USCV01000007.1 GCA_900553225.1 uncultured Clostridium sp.
GCGACCACATTTATTATATCAAAAAGAAGGATTTTTTCTACCCATAGCTAGAAGCCTTTAGAACCCCGTGTATAACACGGGGTTTTCATATACCAAAAAGGACAAAGTATTATAAAAATATACTTTGTCTTTTGGAAAGAAACAGTTGTCTTAATATTTTTTGACCTATCCACCACATACCACCTAGCACTTTAAAATATTTAATACTTAAAATTTTTCACTATTTTTTTATATTAATTTGAAATATTTTTAGTTTAGTAGACATGTCAATTTTTATTTATATTTCAGTACTTTACTTAAGATATAGTACCGCACAACACTCCACATGGCTTGTAAAAGGGAACATATCAACTGGTTGAATTTTCATAATATCATAGTCACACTCCATAGCTTTTAAATCTCTAACCAATGTGGCAGGATTGCAACTAATATAAACCAATTTTTTAGGTTTAACCGCTAAAATATTTTGTATAGTATTAACATCAAGACCTCTTCTTGGTGGATCAACAAAAATTACATTTGGATAATCGCTTTTAGTTCTCATAACATTTTCAAATACTTTTTCTACATCTCCACATATAAACTCTATATTTTTAATATCATTTAATTTGGCATTTTGTTTTGCATCTTCAATTGCTTGCTCTACAATTTCAATTCCATATACTTTTTTTACGAATTTAGAAGCGAAAATTCCAATTGTTCCAATACCACAATACAAATCATATAAAATATCATCTTTATTAAGTCCTGCAAGTTCAATTGCTGTATTATACAACACCTCTGTTTGAACTGGATTGACTTGATAAAATGACATTGGTGATATTTTAAATGTATAATCTCCTAAAATATCATAAATATATCCATCACCATGAATTACAATATTTTGTTGTCCTAAAATAACATTGGTATTTTTCATATTAATGTTTTTTATGATGGTTTTTACGTTAAATTCTTTAACCAACAAGTCAACAAGCTCATTTTCAAATGGAAGTTTATTACCATTAATTACTAAAATGCACATAATTTCATGTGTACGAATTCCAACTTTAATTACAATGTGTCTTAATAACCCTTTTTTAGTTTGTTCATTATACACTGGAATTTTCTTTATGCTAATAAATTTGTAAATTGCAAATGCTATTTTTTCTGATATTGGATTTTGTATAAAACATTCTTTCATTGGTATAACTTCATGTGTTCTTTTGGCAAATATTCCAATTACTGGTTCGTTGTTTTTATTAAGTCCAATTGGATACTGTGCTTTATTTCTATAATAATATGGATTTCCCATTCCAATTGGCTGTTTTACGTCTATTTTAACACTTAAATTTTTATTTACAAGATTTTGAACTATATTTTTCTTTAAATTTAAAGTTTCTTCATATTTTATATGTCTTAAATTGCATCCGCCACATCTTTTATACGTAAGACAATCCACATCTTCTCTATTTTTTGATTTTTTAATAATTTCAAGTAGCTTGCCAAAAGCATGTGAAGATGTAACTTTTACAATTAAAATCTTACATTTTTCTCCTTTAATAGCTCCTTCAATAAAAATAGTAAAACCATCTATTTTAGCAATTCCTTCACCTTCAAATCCTTGATCAACAATCTCTACTATATATTCACTATTCTTTTCTACTGGACTTCTCATTTGTCTTTCTCCCTTAAATATTTTTCTTGATTTCCTTTATTTGTTTGCTTTTTTCTCTTTCCTCTTTTTCTTTACTTTGCTTTTTATCCATTTCCACTAAGTCAGATAAATTAAACTTATTTAATAATTCTTCTCCATTATCTAATCCTAAGTCATTAAAATACTTTTCTTTCATAACTTTTCGCATCCTTTCACATATAGCTTTAATTTACTATATTATACTCTCTTTTTCTATATAAAAACACTATAATTTAAATTTAATTTTCACAAAGTTTATTTGTAAAAAAATAAAAAGTACTTTATAATGAGCTGCAACTATCCAGTTGTAATTCAAAATAAAGCACTTTCTAAAGGCAGTTATTATTTAATAATAATAATCTTGTTGCCACAATCTACTTGCTTCCACTCTACGTAGTGTCCAGAGTCTGATAACTTTAAAGCAAAGTCGAAGAGCTTTTCTACATTGCAAGATGTTATTGTCAAATTCCTACCTTCTTTTACAATACGAACAATGTTCTGTACCGCTGACGCTGTAGCCATTGGACTACACACCTCCTTAAATTATAGTACTTTATATTATACCACAAATTATTATAAAAGTAAATCAATTTTTAAAAATTGATTTACTCATTAACTTTTCGTTATTTACTTTTATCTAAATCCTCCGCCAGATGAGCCACCGGAAGATTCTCCACCACTACTGTAGCTACTTCCACCGCCACCACTATCGCGGTAACTTGTACTGCTGCTAGCTCTTTCTCTTCTTCTACCCGCTTCTATAGCATTATATCCAATTTCAGCTATAGCTCTAATTGCAATAGTTGTATCTTCAACATCTTTTAAGTTTTCTTGCAAAACTTTAAAATTGTTGTCGGCTTTTTATTTCAAATATGCCTCACTTAATGTAAATAATCTATCCAATTATAGCAAATTTCCCCATCTGAAATTTTCCACCTTTCTATCGTTTATATATTCTTTTTAACACTAATTTTATTTAAAAGATATTACCTCTTCACACATATTTTTGATCCACGAGTCCACATCTGATTGAGTTGGATCAATACCTTCAGCCAAACTAGTTACTTCATATATAGTTCCATCAATTTCGAATAATATTCCTACATATTTTCCTTTAAATGGGTATTTATCAGTACCATAAATTATATAAATATCTCTATTCATGTATTTATATTCTTTTAATCCTAAATATGATTGATTTAATAAACTTGAAGAAATAGAGTCAAAATCTTCATTTTTATTACATTCCAAAATTTCTACAGAATTGTTTCTAGAATTACATGTAAAAATTATTGTATCTTTTTGCTTATTTGTTCCTGTTGCTCCTGAATTCCAATCTGTCATTTTCATACTGCTCATAAGAACTGTAGTATTATCGTCTAATTTAATGTCATCTTGATTAACTTTAAATGTAGCATACTTCATATACGATTGATCTTGCATTTTTTCTAAAGAAATAAGTGAGGTTACTTTATCAGCTAATTCTTTTAAATCTTTTACTTCTACTTCAGTATTACTGTTAGATGATTTAGATGGGTATGTGATTTGTAAGCAATAATCTGAATTAATAGGATAATAAGAATTAATATATGCATAAGAATGCTTTTCATTATCTTCATAAGATACTGTCTTCCAACTTCCTTCGGTTAATTCTACACCTTTAGGATTGTCATCAACAGATAATTCTATATTATAGAATTCTATATTATTTCCAAGAACATAAAATTCCATTTCGTCACTATTTTCGCTAATTGGTCGTATTCTTTTAGGTATTAAGAAATTATTATCTTTTACAGTTAATGAATAATAGTCTTTTCCAGAATTAGATGATTTATAACCAATTTTAATATTCTCTGTAAAACCTACTGGTCGTATTTTTAGTTTTCCAGTTGTATTTCCAATTCTGCCCTCCCATCCTAAATCAAATATTTCTTTATTTGTACGCACATAATAATCTTCTATGCTCCATTGTTTATTAACAGAATTCCACCATTCATCTGAGATCTTATTTATATCATATATAAATTTAAAACTCTCCGATGTCTCTTTTGATTCATTATTAGATACATTAGACTCATTATTAGATGAATCAGTTTTATCGTTTCCACATCCTGTTATTGTAAATAAACTCATTAATAAGATTGCAATAAGAAGACTGTTTATAATTTTCCTTTTCATTTTATTTCCTCCCTTTTTCTAATTATATACTACAATAAATGTTACCATATTAATTTATATCTTTCAATATATATCTTCTATTTTTGTACTTGTAATTTATGTAAAATATAACTTAACATACTAAATACTGCTTTGTTATAATAATGGTACAAGATAATTATACCTAAATTTTTCCTTCTTCGATATCTTTTATCAGCATTTCTTTGACTTCTGTAGGAAGTAGCATAATATCTTTCACTTTATCTTTTGCAATTATTTCTGGAGTATAAGTTCCTCTATCTATATATTTTGGATCTCCTGAAAACTCTGGTCCTTGTCCTGTCCCTAGTTTTCCAGAAACATATTCACATAAAAAAAAATGTTCTTCAGCTTTATCGTTTTGAATTGTATATAATTCTTTAATAACTTTTACATCAATTCCAAATTCTTCTTTTATTTCTCTTATTGTTCCCTCTTCAAAGCTTTCATTTCCTTCTCTTCCTCCTCCAGGAAATACATAATAATTTCCTATAGGATGATTTTTTACATTTTGCCTATGCATAAAGGCAAATCCATTTTCCATAGGTATTAAACCTGCTAATCTTATTCTCATTTTTTTCCTCCATTCTAATTATTTTTTATTCAACTTTTACTTGCTCATTGCCAACTATTTCCTTTAATTCTTTTAAAACTTTATCGCTTAAGAAAACGCCTCCAGCTGCATCTTTCTTTTCTCCATTTATAATATAAACCTGTATATTATTTTTTTCACCTGAGAAAAATCTAAGTAACCCTCTTAATCTGTTTTTGTTATTTTCTTCCAAATTTGTTATATCTAAATTTAGTGATTTATTTTTCGCAGCTCCAAATTCCTTTATACTACTTGCTACAATTTTAGCATCATCATCTTCTCTTATGCTTAATCTTCCTTCTATTAATACTATACTATCTTCTACTAATATATTAGAGCAAGATTGATAACAATTTTCAAATATTATGACTTCAAAACTTCCATACAAATCTTCTATTGTTACAAATGCCATTAATTTATTTGTTTTTGTATACTTTTTCTTAACACTACTAATTATTCCTGCTATTTTAATATTTTGTCCATCTTGAAATAATGATTTTTCATTATTTATCATTGCATTTTGTGCTTCTTTCATTTGCATAGAATTAATAGTAGACTGTCTTTTTATTTCATCTTGTATATTATCTAATGGATGCCCCGAAATATACAACCCCAACATTTCTTTTTCCATTGATAATAGTTCTTTTTCCGAATATTCTTTTAATGTAGTATAATTATATTTCATTTTTTCAATTTCGTTTTCGTCTTGACTGTTAGTGGTCCCCAAGTCAAACATAGTAATTTGCCCTTTTAAACTTTTTTTTGAAGTATCTAATATACTATCAACTATATCTTCAAATGAAGCCATAAGTGTACTTCTAGTTTGTTCAAATTCATCAAATGCCCCTGCTTTAATTAAACTCTCTATGCATTTTTTATTTACCGCTTCATTTTCCATTCTTTCACAGAAGTCTGAAAAGCTTTCAAATTTGCCATTTTTTTCTCTATTTGCTACAATTTGATCTACAACTTGCGTTCCAACGTTTTTTATACTTCCTAAACCAAAACGTATTTTTCCATTATCTACAGTAAATTTTGTAAAACTTTTATTTATATCAGGTCTTAAAATTTGTATATTCATTCTTTTACATTCATTAATATACATTGGCACTTTATCTAAATTTCCCAAGAAACTATTTAATGTAGCTGCCATGAATTCTTCTGGATAGTATGCTTTTAAATATGCTGTTCTGTATGATACTACTGCATATGCTGCTGCATGTGATTTATTAAATGCATATTTAGCAAATTCAGCCATTTCATCAAAAATTTTGTTAGCAGATGCTTCATCTATTCCATTTCGAATACACCCTGGAATAATAACATTTCCTTGCTTATCTGTTTGTCCATGTATGAAATATTCTCTTTCTTTTGCCATCACATCCAATTTTTTCTTTCCCATTGCACGCCTTACCAAATCTGCTCTTCCGAAGTGAATAGCCTGCCAAATCTCTAACAATTTGCATAACTTGCTCTTGATATACCATACATCCATATGTTACTTTAAGTATTGGTTTTAATGCCGGATGAGTATATACAGCATGTTCCGGATCTTGTTTATTTGCAATATACCTTGGAATTTGATCCATAGGTCCAGGACGATATAGTGAAACACCAGCTATAATATCTTCCAAGCAGTCAGCCTTTAATTCTTTCATAAAGTTTGTCATTCCTTGGCTTTCAAATTGAAATATTCCGATGCTATCTCCATCTTGCCATAATTTGTATACTTTGGGGTCATTCATGTCTTTATCAAATTCCACATTAATTCCTTTAGTTTGCTTTACTAGATTTATTGTATCTTGAATTACTGTTAATGTACGAAGTCCTAAGAAATCCATTTTTAAAAGTCCTAATTCTTCTAGAGTAGTCATTATATATTGTGTAGAAATTGTTCCATCACGTACATATAAAGGTACATATGTATCTACAGGTTCTTTTGTAATTACTATTCCGCATGCGTGTGTTGAAGCTTGTCTAGGAAGTCCTTCTAAAGCCATTGCTATATCTAATAATTGTTTAACTCTATCATCATTTTCGTAAATATCTCTTAATTCTTTATTTTGTTCTAATGCTTTATTAATAGTAATATGTAATTCATTTGGAATCATTTTTGCAAGTTTATCTGTTTCACTGTATGCTAGATCTAAAGCTCTTCCAACATCACGAATTACCATTCTAGCTGACATTGTTCCAAATGTAATAATCTGTGAAACATGATCTGCTCCATATTTTCTTGATACATAATCTATCACTTCTTGCCTTCTTTCATAACAAAAGTCGACATCAAAGTCAGGCATACTAATTCTTTCTGGATTTAAAAATCTTTCAAAAATCAAGTTATATTTTATCGGGTCAATATCTGTAATTCCTATAGTATATGCAACAATAGAACCAGCTCCAGAACCACGTCCTGGTCCTACTGGTATTCCTTGAGATTTTGCATAATTAATATAATCCCATACAATTAGGAAATAATCTACATATCCCATTTTCTTTATTACTGATAATTCATAATCTGCACGTTCTAATATCTCTTTTGATGGATTTTCTCCATATCTTTTTATTATTCCATCATCACAAAGTTTTTTTAAATAATCAAAGTGAGTTTCAAATTCTTCTGGTACATCATAATTTGGAAGTATTGTATGTCCAAATTCAAATTCCACATTACATTTTTGAGCTATTTTAACTGTATTTTCAATTGCCTCAGGAATATTCTTAAAAAATTCTTTCATCTCTTCTGGTGATTTTATATAAAAATCATTTGTTTCGAATTTCATTCTATCTTCATCTGTCATTCTTTTTCCTGTTTGAATGCAAAGCAAAACTTCGTGATTATAACCATCTTCTTTTTTTAAATAATGTGAGTCATTTGTTGCAACGAGTGGAATATTTAGCTTTTTGGATAATTCTACTAATTTCTGATTTACCAAAATCTGTTTTCTCATTGTGTTACTTTGAACTTCTAAATAATAGTCCTCACCAAATACCCTTTTATGCCATAATGCTACTTCTTCTGCTTTTTGATAATCCTCTTTTAATATATTTCCGAGCGACTTCTCCTCCTAAACATGCACTGCAACATATTAAACCCTCATGATACTTTTCAAGTATTTCTTTGTCTATACGTGGTTTGTAATAGTATCCATCGATAAACCCTAAAGATACAAGCTTTGCTAAGTTTTTGTATCCTTCATTATTTTTTGCAAGTAATATTAAGTGATAATATTTGTTATCAATGTTTGGTTCCTTATCAAATCTTGTTCTAGGTGCTACATATACTTCACAACCAATAATTGGTTTTACTCCATTTGCTCTGCAGGCTTTGTAAAAATCAATTGCGCCAAACATTACACCATGGTCAGTAATTGCAATAGAGTCCATTCCTAATTCTTTTGCTCGTATGGGTAAATCTTTTATTCTGTTTGCACCATCTAGCAAACTAAATTCACTATGTACATGAAGATGTACAAAATCCGACATATTGTTTCCTCCTTAATTTTTGCTACATATCTTCTTGCAATTATATATCAGGTTTGTCTGAATTACAAGAAATGTTACAATAGTTTTTAATTTGTTATTAAGTTTTTTTATAGGAAATAGTAAGTTTAAATTTTTTACCACTAAAAAAAGTATGTGTCTTTAACCACATACTCTTAGAAATATTACAACAGTTTATATTATCCATTAATTTGGACTAAATAAGTATAGTATACTCACTTTATTCTTTAATATTAGATAACAACTATGAACCCTCCAATAATTACTAAAATTAACCCAACAATCTTCAAACTGAATACTCCCTCATTTTGGTCACCAAAGCTGAATATTTTTTTAGTTATAATTCTGGCATCAAAAATCATAATTGCTCCAATTAGAGTTAATATCATACCCACTAATATTAAAATTAACTTTCCTATTTCAATTGCTTCCATATCATAAACATCCTTTACTTATTTTAGAAAAATTCTACCGTATATTTACATTCAAATTCTTCATTTGGCTTTAGCATTATAATATCTGTTTTTTCTGCAAAGATACCACTTGTTTTAACCGTATCTGCTGTATTTTTCCATGGCTCTATACATAAAAAAGGTGCATTTGGCTTTGACCATATTGCTAAATATGGAAATCCAGAAAAATCTAATGTTAAAAGTGTTTTATTTGTATCACGTTTCTTCAAACTTATTTTTGAAGAAGTTATCCCTTTCATTATTAATGCATCATTATTAAATGTATCTTTATTTAAATAAATTTTTGTTTTATCCACAATAACATTTCTTGCATATTCTGTACCAATTAATCCATCTACAAGATATAAAAAATGTATTTTTTCTTCTGGTTGTTCAAATTCCAAATAGTAATTTCCATTATTTAATTCTTCAGGGTCCACTTTAAAGGCTGGATGTCCGCCTATTCCAAATGGCATATTTGTATCTCCAACATTTATAACTTTGTATATAGTTGTTAATTTGTTTTCATCTAACCTGTAAGTATTATATAATTCAAATTCAAATGGGTATCTTGCGAGTGTATTTTTATTGCTTTTTAATACATATGAATGAAAATTATCTAATTTTGTAATTGGTTCAAATTCCATATCTCTTGCAAAGCCGTGTTGCATTATTTCATAGTTCTTTCCATTTATCATTGTTTGGTTTTTCTTTAGTTTCCCTACGATAGGAAATAGTACTGGCCAGTGTCTTTTCCAATATACTTTTCCATTTTCATCTACACAATCTTCTCCTTGGTGCAATTTCTCTATTCCATTTAGTTTAAAACTTATTAATTCTCCACCAAATTTCGATGTTAACATTTGAGCATGCATAGCCATTCTCCTTTTCTTTTTTTTACCTTTATATCATATTGTTTTTTTATGTAAATGTCAAGTGTTTTACATAAAAATGTTAGCATAATATTACTATACAGTGTTTCAAATGTTAGAATATTACAATATAAAAATTTTTTCATTTTTTAGTATTTAGGATTCAAAAACTCTTAAATATATTAAATAAATACACTTGACTTTGAATATTCTTATACAACAACTGAATCAATTCCACCTTTTAGTATATAAGTGTTTACATATCCTATCTTTTCTAAAATTCGTTTAGCTTTTATACTTCTTTTTTCTGTTTGGCAATACAAAATTATAATATCACTTTTATCGGCAACTCTATTTGTAATTTCTTTTGAAATATCATATACAGATATATTTATGGCACCTGGTAAATGTCCCTCATTAAATTCCTGCCTACTTCTTACATCTATTAACACTACATTTTGATTGTTTTTCATTATATTTATTGTTTCAGCATAAGAAAGTCCACTTGTTGCACATCTATTGAACATTCTTATTATTTTTCTTAGTATTTTTTTCACAATTTTCACCTCGAAAAAAGATATCTAGTATATTATATTCTAGATATCTCTTTTGGTTTACTCTTCTTCTTTAATTGATTTATCTTCTTTATTTATCTTTTCTTCTAAATTATTCATATTTTGGATATTTATCGCTATAATTGTTGCTATATAAACTGTTAATCCTGCTGGAATTGTATATCTATTAATAGGGCATCTTGTAATAGCTAATACACTTAAAAATAGTAGTTCTGCAAGTATTAACATTCCTCCTGTTTGTAGTACAATTTTTACGCTTCCTAATTTATTATATCTAATTGCCATAACTGCAAGTATAATTAGTGTAGAAATTATTGTTGGTAACACATAGGGCTTAGCTAAATCCTTTAGTCTTAATTTTCCAACAGTAAAACTTGTAATTATATTACTAGTATCCTCAATTCCAAACTTCTCTCCAACCTTTTGTTTTAAACTTTCTATTTGTTCTTCAGAAACGCTTTTAGTTTTTACTAAAAACATATCATTAAATGATTCTATTTTAGTAACAGTTGTTTTCTGCTTACCAAATACATCTTTAACTATATTCATTATCTCTTTTATATCAGTTTCTTTTCCAACATATACTTGCAATTCTTGGTGTTCTTTATATATTATATCCACATTTAATCCAATAGTAGCTGTTATTATAGTTCCCACTATTATTATAACTGCTAGCGCTATATAAACTATTTTTTTCATATACATTTACCTCTTTTTCAATTATTTATTTTCTGAATCTATGATTAAAGCTTTAGTTATAATCATGTGATATATTATCATAAGCACAATAGAATAAAACATAACCATACCGAAACTTGCAACTTGTAGATATTTGCTAAATGAAAATACTACTGAAATAATTAGACATGGTAAGTATATCGTTAGCATTTTATATGCTATTTTATTAAACGCTTTTTCTTGTGTTTTTCTTAATTTTAATATCATCATAATAAATAAATAACTCATAACAACACTCAATATCATTGCAAGAACTCCTGATATTGTTAATACTACATTTGCATATCTTATAATGATTAACAATGTTGCAATGTATCCGGACTAAGCCAATCATAGGTAGAAGTCCAGCTTTTTTATATTTAATTATAGCATAAATTATCAAAATAGCTAAAACTACAATTCCAATTATAACAAAACTACGAACTGTCTCTGCATTAAATTCTGATTGTACATATAAATTTTTATCTATTTTATAAGTAATTGGTAAATTTTCTGTTTTCAATAATACAGCTAAATTTGAAGCTTGTGTTAAAGAATCTTGAAGGTCTTTACTTGTTGCAGTACTGCTTGTCCCACCCATTGTTAATTGTAATAATCCATCTTTTATTTCTTCTGAGAAATAGGTTGACAATAGTGTTTCATCATCTAAAATAAGACTTATTTGCTTTTTAGTTTCATTTCCTTCTTCATCTGTTGTTGTTACATATGTTTTGCTAATTTCTTGTAATTTTTCTGTTCCTTCTTTATTAAATTGAATATTTATATAAACTACGTTTCCTGTAGATTGTGTACCATATCCAACTTTAACATCTTTTATTTTATCTCCATCTATTAAAATGTTAGATGTATCTTCACTATCTGTAATTTTAAAATTTCCAGTAACACTCATTTGTGAAACAATTGTATCTGAATAGCTATTTTCTGGTATCGAGATATACATTTCTCCATTTTCTTCGTTTTCTCTTATTTCAAATTCTTTAACACCAGATAATTCTAGTCTTTTACAAATTATTTTCTTTGTTTTTTCATAATTTTCCTTGTTCAAAACTTCTTCTGAATTAATTGGTATCTCTTTTTTAGTATATTCCGATTTTTTGTCTTCCTGTATTGAACTTTCTTCTACTTTATTTCCTTCACTATCATAGTATTCAGTATTTACTGTACTATCTGGTTTTATTGTAAATACTCTTGAGCCCTTAAAATCATTTCCTAATTGATATTCTGGTAGTAAGTTTTTCATTCTATTTTTATCTTTCACGAAAATTCCTCCGAAAGATATTAAAGAGATTAATATAACCACTAATATTGCTAATATTATTTTTAATGTTTTATTTTTTTTGCTCACTTTTATTCCTCCTAAACTATAATAATTTTGTATCATTGATTACTAATTCAAACCATATTCCCAAATATTTTGCTGCGAATTTACTCATCATTGTTCTATCCATAAAAATTTCAAAGTAGTCTAAAACAGGTGCAATGTCTGTATCTATTGTTAAATCTAGCACAACTTTTCTTTCTTCTTTTTTTATAATAAACTTTGAATTCGTAACTGCATAATTTACTTTATCATGTTTATCAAAAGTAGAAATATTTGTATTTACTACTCTATCTCTATGGACATCTGATTTATCTGCAAGTATTAGTGCTGCTGATATATCGCTTACTGCGGTGCCTGTTTGTTCATCATGGTTTCCAATTGCCATCATGATTTCTATTCTTTTTTCAACATCCATCCCCATGTCTTTTAATAATTCATAGGCAAGTATTGCTCCTGATTGTGCATGATCCACCCTGTTTACACAATTTCCTATATCGTGCATATATCCTGCAATTTTTGCAAGCTCTATTCTTTCTTGTGGATACCCTAGTGTCTCTAACACTTTTCCTGCTCTATAAGATACAATACTAATGTGTCTTGAAGAATGTTCTGTATAACCAAGTACATTGAGTTGTTTTTGTGAACTTTTAATTAACTCCTGAATTTCTAAATTGTTCTTTACATCTTGTAATGTTATCATATAATTCCTCCATACATTTTTAAATTTTATATTAAAAAACAAAAAATATCAACTGTTTTTGTAAAAAAGATTGATATTTTTCTTGCTTTTTTATTTTCTTATATTCTTCCTTCATTTTATGATAGGTTTACACCTGCAACCCCTCCTATCATTCCAGCAATCACAGCTCCGATTATCATAATAATCGAATATACATTTAAGCTAAAACCAACTAATGATATACTAGATAAAATATATATGCTAATTATATAAATAATTCCGACGATTGCCCCATTTATAATTCCTCTTTTTTTTATTTTTCTAGCACTAATATAACTACCTATTAGCAAGCTTATTAATGAGATTATAATTACAACTGAAGGTATGATATTTTCTTTAACATTAGTGCATGTTAATATGCTTGCAAATATAATAAATCCTATAATTGAAATTATAAAAGCACACATGCTTCCTTTTAAAATCTTCATCATATTTGTTGTTAATTCTGATTGATTTGTTTTTTCCATATTGTTCCTCCTCATTTAGTATGATTTTATGCTATTTATTTTTATATAGAACTAAAAAAGAAGCAAAACCCTAAAACTTTTATAATTATAGTTTATCGGTTTTGCTTAAAAATAATACATTATTTTCAATTATTTGATATTTCATTATTTATTATTAGTTGTGTTATTAGCTGTTGTATTATTAGTTGTATTGCCTCCTACAGTATTGTTATCTATAGTATTATTTACCGCATTGGTATTTGAGTTTGTTGTACTATTACTGTTTGTATTGTTCTGATTTTTACTGTCTTGTGCATTTGTTTTATTATTGCTATTTGTCTTTTCTAGCATTTCTAATATATTTACTGTTTGATTATTATATACCATGTAGTATGTGTTTTTTCCACCGTTTGTTTCTGAATAAACTTGTTGCAAAGCAATTGGCACTAATGTTTTTCCTGAAGAGCTAATAATTCCGTACATTGAATCATTATAAACAATAATTCCTTCTATTTCTGGAATCACTAATAAGTTATTTCCCTTTGCTTCTTTTGATGTCCCCTTTATATATCCTAATGCATCATACGATTTTTGAGTTATTTTATCTCCGTCTTTATTAATTAATTCCCATTTTTCTATTCCATTTTCAACCTTTTTACATGGAATACAATAATCATATAATATGTATTGATTTTTTATTTCATCATTAGGAAATTTACTTTTTTCTATTCCAATAGAATCATATTCTGGATAAATAACAACAGCTTGTTTTTCTCTATTAAATACACCAAATTTGTTTTTATCATTCTTTACTAGATATAAATTCAACTCAGCATCAAGTTGCTGTATTGATGTATACTGTGGTTCAATGCTTTTGCCTCCTGAAGTAGATATTATTCCTTGCTTTTTCTCTGGAGTAGTAACTATAAAATCTTGAGTACTTTCAACAAATTTTAACTCTGTATATTTAGTTCCTAGTACACTTTCTCCAGTACTAATTTTATTAACTCCATATTGTCCGTCGTCACTTTTTATAATAATCATATCATATTTTAGTGCCTTTTTATTTGAAAAAGACATGTCTTTAGATGTAATTACAGTATTATTTAATTTCTTTGCATATGTTTGTACTAAGTAATCTAAAGTTTGGATTTGTACTTGATTTTTACTGTTATTATAATAAAATTTAACATTGAAGCCAATTTCTATTCCCAAAGGTGTTGTATATAACTTTCCATTTCTAGATATTACCTTTTTATCCAGATTAAAATATTCGTATACATTATCTGTTATAACAACTTTATACATTTTTTGAGAATTCGCTTCATATCCTGCAACTTCGTCTACACTTTTTATATAATTTTTAGTAATATCTTCATCATATTCTTTATATACACCATTATTTATCTCATAATTAACTGAATTGTTTTTTAAAACATTAACTAGATCTTTAATAGATATGTATATTTCTCCATTATCGAAGTAAAATAAGTCAGATGAAAAACTTTGCGTCTTTCCATTTATAAAAAATTTGAATTGCTTTGATTGTAAATATGACAAATATCCTAATAGTGAGCCACCGATTACAAATAATATTAACATACATATAATGATAATTTTTATCATTCTTGTATTTTTTTCTTTTTTTACGTCTAATTCGTTATCAATTAGATTCATTTTATTTCCCCCTTATTCTTTTGTATATCCATATTTTCTATAAAATTCATTTCTAAAGTTCAATAAATTATCATGCTCAATTTCTATTTTAACTCTTTCCATTAATTTCGTCAAGAATCTCAAATTATGAATTGACAATAATCTTACTCCTAAAATTTCATTTGTTTTTACTAAATGTCTAATATATGCTCGCGTATAATTTTTACATGTATAGCAATCACATTCAGAATCAAGTGGTCCCCAATCTCTTTCGTAAGTAGCATTTCTTACTACAACTTTTCCATTCCATGTCATTGCGGTACCATTTCTTGCTATTCTAGTTGGAAGAACGCAATCACACATATCAATACCTGCTATTGCCGCTTCAATTAAATAATCTGGTGTTCCAACTCCCATTAAATATCTAGGTTTATTTTTAGGCATTAGAGGAGTGGTATACTTTAAAATATCTATAAATTCATCTTTCGGCTCTCCAACACTTATTCCCCCGATTGCATATCCTGGTAAATCTAGGTCTATTAGTTCGTTAGCACTTTGTTTCCTTAAGTCTTTGTAAAATCCTCCTTGAATAATTCCAAATAGAGCTTGTTTATCGACTGTTTTATGTGCATTTTTACATCTCTTAGCCCATCTTGTTGTTCTTTCCATAGATTGCTTTGTATATTCATAAGTTGATGGATATGGGCAACATTCATCAAATGCCATTATAATATCTGCGCCTAAATCTTCCTCTGTTTCCATTACTGATTCTGGTGAAAAGAAATGTTTACTTCCATCTAAATGAGATTTAAATTCTACTCCTTCTTCATGTATAGTTCTTAAATCTCCCAAACTAAAGACCTGAAACCCTCCACTATCTGTTAAAATTGGTCTATCCCAATTCATAAATTTATGAAGCCCACCTGCTTCTTTTACAAGTTTGCTCCCTGGTCTTAAATATAAATGATATGTGTTTGATAATATTATCTGAGCTTTAACCTCTTGTTTTAATTCTTCTGGAGTCATTGACTTTACTGTTGCCTGTGTTCCAACTGGCATAAATACCGGAGTTTGAATATCACCATGTGGAGTATGTATTACGCCTCTTCTTGCTCCTGTTTGTTTACACTCATGTAATAATTCATATGTTACTGCTGGTTCCATATTTTATACCTCTCTTTTTCTAAAAATTGCTTTTAGTTAATAAACATTGCATCTCCAAAGCTAAAAAATCTATATTTATCTTTTACAGCCTCATTATATGCATTCATTATGAAGTCTTTTCCAGCCAATGCTGAAACAAGCATTAATAAAGTAGACTGTGGTAAATGGAAATTTGTAATTAATCCATCTATACATTTAAATTTATACCCTGGATAAATAAATATTTGAGTATCTCCTTCAACTTTTTTTACTAATCCAGTATTTTCATCTGCAATTGTTTCTAATACTCTACAAGATGTTGTTCCGACAGCAATTACTCTTTTTCCTTCTTGTTTAGCTTTATTAATTTTGTCACAGTCTTCCTGTTTTATATAAAAATGTTCTGAATGCATTTTATGTGCCTCTACCGTATCTTCTTTCACAGGCCTAAATGTTCCAATTCCAACATGTAATGTTACATTTGCAATTTGAACATTTTTTTCTTCAATTTTTTTTAACAGTTCAGGAGTGAAGTGAAGCCCTGCAGTTGGTGCAGCAGCAGATCCTTCATATTTTGCATATACAGTTTGGTATCTATCTTTCTCCCTTAATTCCTCGTGTATATATGGTGGTAGTGGCATTAACCCTATTTCGTCTAATATTTCATTAAAAATTCCATTATAATGAAATTTAACTTTTCTTGTTCCTCCTGGCATTATATCTAAAATTTCTGCTTTTAATAATCCATCTTTAAAAATCACTTTTGTTCCTATATGTAATTTATTGCCTGGTCTTACTATGCTTTCCCAAATATCGCCTTCAATATTGTTTAATAATAAAAACTCAACATTTGCTCCAGTTTCTTTTTTTCCATAAATTCTTGCAGGAATAACTTTAGTATTATTTCTAACCAAACAGTCACCTGGTTGTAGATAATCAATTATATCTTTAAAGACTCTATGTTCTATAGACTGATTTTTTCTGTTTAAAACCATTAATCTAGATTCATCTCTTTTTTCTAATGGAACTTGTGCAATTAATTCCTCTGGCAAATTATAATTAAAATCTGATACTTTCACTTTTATTCAACTTCCTCTTTATCTTTATTTTCTACAATATACTTATTATACAGGATTTTAAAAGTCATTACAAGGAAAAATGTAAAAAAATGCGGGAGATAACATTTTTATAATTATTACTAAGAATTTAAAAATATATTAATAATCTTAATAACAAATTAAATGTTCTCCACGCATTTTAAATAATAACTAAATTTTAAAATTTCTATTATTAAATATTTATTTTATTGCTTGGCTACATCTGTTACAAATTGTAGGATTATCTTTATCCTGTCCTACTGTTTTGCTATACATCCAACATCTTTCACATTTCTGTCCTTCTGCTTGTTCTACTTCAACTTTCATTTCTTCATCACTTTTTTCAAGTTGTAAATCAGAAATAATAAATACAGTCATTAATAATTCTTGATTATTTTTTAAGAATTCATAATCATTAGCATTTGCATAAATTGTTACTTTTGCATTTAAAGAATGACCTATTATTTTTTCAGCTCTTGCCTCTTCTAATTTTTTTGATACAATATCCTTTAATTTTATTATTTTATTCCATTTTTCCTCTAATTCTTTATTATCATATTCATTATTAACTTCTGGATATTGTGTTAGCATAACGCTTTCTTGTTTTTCACTAGCTGAATGAGGCATATACTTCCAAATTTCTTCTGCTGTAAAGCATGTCATTGGAGCTAATATTTTTACAAGTGCATCTAATATTTTATACATAGTAGTTTGAGCTGCTCTTCTTTCTATTGAATCTGGTTTTGCTGTATATAATCTGTCTTTTATAATGTCTAAATAGAAATTACTCATTTGAACAACACAGAAATTATTTATTGCTTGATATGCTTTGTTAAAGTCATATGCATCATAAGCCTCTGTACAAACTTTTATTAAATTATTTAATTTTATTAAAGCCCATTTATCAATTTCTAATAATTGATTGTACGTAGTAAGATTGTCAACATCTAAATCATTAATATTGCCTAAGATAAATCTACATGTATTACGTATTTTTCTATAAACTTCTGATACTTGTTTAATTATACCTTTTGAAATACTAACATCTGATGTATAGTCTGAAGATAATGCCCATAGTCTTAATATATCTGCTCCAAATTCATTTATCATATCCATTGGATCAATTCCATTGCCTAAACTTTTTGACATTTTTCTACCTTGTTCATCAACAACATAGCCATGTGTTACTACCTCTTTATAAGGTGCTTTATCTTTGGTTGCAATTGATGTCAATAATGATGATTGAAACCATCCTCTATATTGGTCACTACCTTCTAAATATAAATTAGCTTCTGGTAATCCTCTTTCTTGTAAAACAGATTCATGTGTTGAACCAGAATCGAACCATACATCCATTATATCTGTTTCCTTTTTAAATTCAGTATGACCACACTCTTTACATTTTGCTCCATCAGGCATTAATTCTTTTTCAGACATTTCAAACCATGCATTAGTTCCTTTTTCTCTTACAATATTTTGAATTTTATCTAGGCTTTCTGGAGTTACATATTCTTTTTCACAATTTTTACAATAGAATATTGGTAATGGTACACCCCAAGTTCTTTGTCTTGAAATACACCAATCATTTCTATCTTCTATCATTTTAGTAATTCTTTCTTCTCCCCATGTTGGATACCATTTTACATTTTTAATTGCTTCTAATGCTTCTTTTCTAAATCCATCCACAGAAGCAAACCATTGACTTGTAGCTCTATAAATAACAGGTTTTTTACATCTCCAGCAATGTGGATACGAGTGAACAATTTCTTGCTTTGCAAGTAGTAAATTGTTATCTTCTAACCATTTAATAATTGCTTTATCAGATTTTGCATAAAACATTCCTGCAAATGGACCAGCTTCTTTTGTTTGGTGTCCTTTGCTATCAACTGTTACTACCATATCTAATCCATTTTTTAATCCGCAAAGATAATCTTCTTTACCATATCCAGGTGCTGTATGAACTGCACCTGTACCTGTATCTAGTTCAACAAGTATAGTATCGTCACTTCCTAAAACTACTCTTGATTCTCTTTCTAAGAATGGATGTTTACATTTTACACCTTCTAATTGTTTTCCTTCAAACTCTCTTAGTATACTATAATCTTCTATTTTGGCAATTTGCATTACTTTTTCTACTAATTCACTCGCCATTATTAATTTTTCACCTTGAACATCTACTAAGCTATATTTAAAATCACCTCCTATTGTTATTCCTGTATTTCCTGGAAGTGTCCATGGTGTTGTAGTCCATATTACAACATATGAATCTCGTTCATCAAATAATCCATTTCCCTCAATTACAGGAAATTTTACATATGCAGTATTAGATTTTGTATTTTCATATTCTATTTCAGCTTCTGCTAAGGCTGTTTCACAATCTGTACACCAGTAGACAGGCTTCAATCCTTTATATATATATCCTTTTTTATACATAGTTCCAAATACGCCAAGTTGTCTTGCTTCCATTTTTGGATCATAAGTAATATATGGATTTTTCCAATCTGCTAAAACTCCTAGTCTTTTAAATCCTTTAATTTGTATGTCTTTATATTCTTTAGTAAATTCTTTACAAGTATCTCTAAATTGAGCAACAGGAATTTCGTCTCTATTTAATCCTAATTTTTCAATGGCCTTTTTTTCTGTTGGCATACCATGTGTATCAAATCCTGGAACAAATGGTGTATAATATCCTTTTAGATTTTTATAACGAACAATAGTGTCTTTTAAAACCTTGTTTAATGCATGCCCTGCATGAATTTGTCCGTTTGCATATGGAGGTCCATCATGTAATACAAAAGGCTCTTTTCCTTCATTCTTTTTTAACATTTTTTCATACAAATCGTTCTGAAATACTTCTTCAAATATTTTAGGCTCATTTTCTGGCAGATTTCCTCTCATTGGGAAGTCTGTCTTTGGTAAATTTAATGTTTTACCATAATCCTTTTTTTCTTCTAAATTTTCACTCATATTTTCATCTCTCCTTTTCTTTTATGTTTTTCTTACCATTTATTATTTAATGTTTAATAAATTGTATATTATTTATTATTGTTATCAAAATTTATTTGTACAATTTAATACTTAATTTTACAATTATGTATTTTTTTAAAGCATTAAAAATAAAAGCCACTCTTCCTAATATTTTAGGACGAATGACTCTTTATCCGCGGTACCACCTATATTAAAAACTTTTTTTAGTTTTTCCCTTCATTTTCTTTTAACGCAAGCTAAACGGCTTAATTTACTTTTTTTCAATTAGGCAACAAAAAGGTGATAACAAATAAACAATTCACTTACTAGAATTTCACCAACCTCTAGTTCTCTGTTAGTATTATTTTACTTGTGTTGTCCTTTTTATGGTATTTAATAGTTTAATTTAATTACATTTAATATATTAACACTTTATTTAGATGTTTTCAAGTAATATTTTTTAATTTTCAAAAAAACGTTCAAATTCCACTTCCGAAATAACTTCTTGTTTCATTAATGTTTCTGCAACTGCATTTAACTTATCCATATGATTTGACAATATTGTTTGTGCCTTTATATATGCATCATCAATTAATATTTTAATCTCAGCTCCAATAGCATCTGAAAATTTTTCTCCAAGTAACTGTAATTCATAAGGATCTTTTTCGGTATTAATAGAGATAGTTCCAACTGTATCACTCATTCCATAAACTGTTACCATATCTTTTGCAATTTGTGTTGCAACTTCAAGATCATTACTTGCACCTGTTGATATATCATTTAATGCTATTTTCTCTGCTGCACGTCCTCCAAGTAATGCAATTAGTTTCTCTTCCATTTCAGTTTTTGAGATATAAAACTTATCTTCATTTGTTTTATACATTGTATATCCTCCGGCAACTCCCCTTGGAATAATTGAAACTTCTTTAATATTTTTTTGAGTTTCAAGATATCTACTTACTATTGCATGCCCAGCTTCATGAAATGCTGTTAATTTTTTGTCTTTGTCTGATATTACTCTGCTGTTTTTCTCTAGTCCTACTGTTACTTTCTTTACTGCTGCGTCTATATCATCATTGTTTATATATTCTTTATTTTTTATTGTAGCAATTATCGCTGCCTCATTTAGAATATTAGCAAGTTCTGCACCTGTAAATCCGGCTGTATCTTCAGCAACACTTTTCAAGTTTACACTTGGTGCAATCTTTTTATTTTTTGCATGTATTTTTAAAATTTCTTCTCTTCCTTTTAAGTCTGGAAGAGCAATTGTAATTTGTCTGTCAAATCTTCCTGGTCGTAGAAGTGCCGTATCTAACATTTCTGGTCTATTGGTTGCTGCAAGAACTATAATTGTCTCTTCTGTATCAAATCCATCCATTTCTACTAATAATTGATTCAATGTTTGATTGTTTTCACTTTCCGCACCACTTTGACTTGTTCTTCTTGAACCAATTGCATCAATCTCATCTATAAAAACTATACATGGGGCTATCTTTTTTGCTTTTTCAAACAATTTTCTTACTCTTGATGCTCCAAGTCCTGCAAACATTTCAATAAATTCAGAACCACTCATTGAAATAAATGGTACATCTGCCTCTCCTGCAATTGCTTTTGCAATTAATGTTTTTCCTGTACCTGGTTTTCCACAAAGAAGTACTCCTCTGGGCACTTTAGCACCCATCTCATAAAATTTTTTAGGATTTTTCAAAAAGTCTACTATTTCTATCATTTCTTGTTTTTCTTCTTCAAGTCCAGCCACATCATCAAACTTAATTTTAGTATTCTTTGTGTCTGGATCATAAACCTTACCTTTTTCTCCAAGTCCTTGCATTTTCCATATAAAAACAAACAAAACTACTAATAAAATTGTAGGTAAAAGTGAAAATACACTGCTTAGTATTTTTAAAAATACATTTTGTTGCTTTTGTATTAATTTTATATTATTTCCATTTTCCACTTTAGATTGTATTAATTCAACAAAAGCTTCTGTACTTGGAACAATAACACTTTTTTCTTCATCATTATTTGTAAGCTTAACTTTAACAGTAGTACTTCCAGTTGTCATTTCTATTTTTTCAACATTTCCATCATTTATTTCTTTCATAAGTTCTGTGTAGGCAAGCTCTTTTTCTTCAGTATGTTTATTTTGATTTATATATAAAATTGCTAGTATTGAAGCTAAGAGTATTAAGAATACAATTCCAATGGTAATATAATATTTGTTGTTGTTTTTCTTTTCTTTATTCGGTGTATCCATTCTTGTTCTGTTCTCCTCTCTTATGTTTATTATATCCTTATTTCATTATTCTATAATTATAAATAATTAAATCTGATTATAAAATTCTATATATTCAATATCAAACGTTAACTTCATGGTTATTATAAAGTTAACGTTTGAATTAATTATCTTCCTTCATTAACATTGTTTTTATTATTAGTAGTTTTGTTGTTATCTGTGGAATTATTATTTGTTTTATCATCAGCTTCTGTTGCTTTTTTATTAATTGTTAATGTAACAACTGTATTTTTGGGAACAACTTCTCCGCTTTTACGATTTTGCTTAATAACCACTCCATCTTCTTTTGTCTTATCTTCACTTGTTTGTATGTTATATTTTAATTTATGTGATTCTAGTACTTTTTTTGCATCCTCTTGCTTCATTCCAACAACATTTGGAACTATGACATTATCGTCTTGTTCAGTTGGCGTAGTTGTTTCCTGGGTTGTATTGTTTTGTTCTGGTGTCTTTGTTTCTTCTGCTTTTATATGTATATCACAAGTTTCTGTAATTGTATTATATTTGTTTCCTGAACTTGTTTTCCATTTAGCATTCTTTTCTTTTTCCGGTTGTTGTAAGTATGCTTTTTCTTCCACTTCTTTGCAATACTCTGTTGCTAGTTTTCCACTTTCTTTACATATCTTTACTTTTTCGTGTCCGTTACAACTATCTGGAACTGTTCCACTAACAAATTCTTCTACATATGTATTAGTACATGAATTTGTTGCCGATTTACCAGTATCTTTGCAAATTCTAGCTGTAACAATGTTACTTGGAACATCAAATTTCTTACTTGATAAGTTTTTGTGTATGTCTTTCATTATAGCAGACCAAATTACAGCCGCTGGATTTCCCCCACTATAATTTACCGTTTCATTCATATCGTATCCAAACCATGTCGCTCCAACATAATATGGTGTAAATCCGCATAACCAACGATCTTGAAAATGATCTGTTGTACCTGTTTTAGCTCCTACATCCATTCCAGAAATAGCACAAATCTTTGCAGTTCCTCCGCTTCCTGTAACAGGTCCTTTTAAAATGCTTTTTGCAATATATGCATTTCCTTCTGACATTACTCTTCTTTTTTCTTGTTTAGATTTCAATACTACATTTCCAGATTTATCTTTAAGTTCTGTATAAAATGTAGGAGTAATATATTCTCCACCATTTGCAATAGCTGCATACGCTCCTGCCATTTCTAGTGGTGTAGCACCATATGTCAGTCCTCCAAGAACTGCAGCTAGATTTGCATCATTTTGTTCGTCCAAATGACTAAGTCCTAACTGTTTTAAGAATTTCAATGAGTTCTCCGGTCCTAATTCTGACATTACTTTAACTTCCACAACATTTGCAGAAACTTCTATAGCTTTTCTAATTGTACATAATCCCTGGTATACATTACCAGAATTATGTGGAGTGTACGAACCAAAAACTGTTGGAGAGTCATCATATACAGTACCTGCTGTAATAATATTTTTTTCTAATCCTGCTGATATAGAGGCTATTGGTTTTATTGATGAGCCTGGTTGCTTTGGAATATTTATTCTATTAAGACCTGTTGCATCTACATCTGTGCCTAAACCTCCAACACATCCAACTACATTTCCAGTTTTGTAGTCCATAATTACCATTGCAGATTGTGTATGTTTTCCTTCGTTTGCTTTTGTTTTTCCTTTTAAAATATATTTGTCTTTTTTATACTCTTCTTCCATTCTGTTTTGTATGGATGACACCTGTGTTGTGTATAGTTGGTATCCGCCACCATATAAACGACTTTTAGCATATTCATATGACATACCTTTTTCATCAACAAGCTGGTTAACAACTTGTTCTATAGCGGAGGATATGTGATAGGACACTATAGCCCCACTCGAAGTACTTCCTTCTTGAAAGGGTAACCCACTTTCTACTTTTTGTATAGCTTCATTGTATTCTTGTTCACTAACACTTCCAAGTTCTTTCATCTTATCTAATACTATTTTTGTTCTCTTTTTTATTTTTTCACTATTATCAGTTCCAGTAAATGGATTATAGCTATTAGGTGAATGATTAATACCTGCTAAAAATGCACATTCTGCTAAATCCAAATCTTTTGCAGATTTTCCAAAATAATACTCTGATGCAACTTCAACACCACATATATTTTTTCCATAACCACCTAAATATATAATGTTTAAGTACAATTCCAAAATTTCATCTTTTGATAATATTTTTTCAATTTGATATGCCCTTGACATCTCTTTTATTTTTCTTTCTATACCTGCTTTTCCTTCATCTTCTTTTTCATTTGTAATATTTTTTATTAATTGTTGTGTTATTGAACTTCCTCCAAAAGAAGAACTTCCTCCATTGAAGAGATACGTGAAAGTTGCTGCTGCTGTTCTTTTAATGTCAACTCCATGATGATCATAAAATCTTTCGTCCTCGATTGCTACAAATGCTTTAGGTAAATTACTTGGCATTTCTGAAATTGTTATAATTCTTCTGTTCTCTTCACCCGTTAACTCTTTAATTAGTTTTCCTTCACTATCATATACGAATGTATTTGTATAATTAATTGTTAAATCGTCCTTTGACATTGCAAATTTATCACTAAAAAATATAGCTAAAAATGCGCCAACTATAACCAATGCAATTAGAATAATGACAAATATGATAATTAAAAATACTTTTTTGATAATTTTATTATTTACTTTTTTATTTTTTTGTTTTTTTACCTTTTTTGATGAATCTTCTATCTTTTTTTCCATATTTTTGTTCCCATTCCTTTCAAATTAAATGACAAATTATATCTAACTAAATTTACATATACATTATATTACATATTCTTTAAAAGTAAAAGCCTTTTCATAAAATTTTACAATTCTTGCATTATTATTTCATAGTTTTATTATATAATAATTATTCCAATGTTTATAAATTATATCATTTTGAACTTTATTTCATTTTAAATTATCGTAGTTCCTCTAATATATCCATAACATTATTAGTCAATTTTGCTCCTTCTTTTAAAATTTGGTTTGTTCCATTTGAAAATATACTATTAATATTTCCAGGAATAGCAAACACATCCTTGCCTTGTTCTATTGCAAAATCTACTGTAATTAATGCTCCACTTTTATTTGTTGCTTCTACAACCAATACACCATCTGATATTCCACTAATAATTCTATTTCTTGCAGGGAAATTTAATCTTTCAGGCTTAGTACCCATAACATACTCTGAAATAATTAAACCATTTTTTTGTAATATATTTTGCGCTAGCCTGCTATTCTCATTAGGATATATTCTATCAATTCCACATCCAAGTACCGCAATAGTACTTGAATAATAATTTATTGCTCCCAAATGTGAAAAAGTATCTATTCCTTTTGCTAATCCACTAACTACAATTATATTATTACTTACTAACTGTTTTGCCATAATTTGAGCAACTTCTTTTCCATAACTTGTACAATTTCTGCTTCCAACTATCGCAATTGATTTTTTGTTTAATAGTTCAATATTACCTTTTGTATATAAGTACATAGGGCAATCTTCTATCTGCTTTAGTTTTTGTGGATATTCTTTGTCCATTATTGTTATTATATTAATGTTTTCTTTGTTCATGTATGAAATATATTTTTCAAGATCAATTCTGTATTTTTTTGATAAAATAATATCTGCAATCTTTTCTCCAATTCTATCATTACTCATTAATTCTTTTTTGCTTAAGTTGTAGATTGCATCAGGGAAATGATACTTCTCAATTAATTTTTCTATTGTTTTATTTCCAACTTTTGGAAGTCTAGATAGCCATATCCAATACTTTTTTTCTTCACTAGATAACATAAAATCCTCCTTTATGCTCTCTATTTATTTTCAAGCAAAAAGAGAGCGCTTATTTTTTTACGCCCCCTCTATTAAATTTATTTATTCTCTGCATTTTTAGTTGCCTTTATTACGTTATTCATAAGCATTGCAATTGTCATTGGTCCCACTCCTCCTGGTACAGGTGTAATATATGATGCTTTTTTTTCTACTTCTTCAAAATCCACATCTCCCTCTAGCTTTCCATCCTCATTTCTATTAATTCCAACATCAATAACAACAGCATTTTCTTTTATCATATTAGCTTTTACAAACTTTGCTTTTCCAAGTGCTGCAATTAATATATCGGCTTTTTTTGTTATTTCACTTATATTTTTTGTTTTTGAGTGACAAACTGTAACAGTAGCATTTTTATTTAATAGACATTGAATTAATGGTTTACCCACAATATTGCTTCTACCAATAATTACTGCATTTTTACCTTCTATTTCAATATTATATTCTTCAAGCATTCTTATTACTCCGATATGGTGTACATGATACAAAGCAATCTTCACCCATTGAAAGCTTTCCAATGTTAATTGGATGAAATCCATCAATATCTTTTTTAGGGTCTATAGCACAAAATGCCTTTTTTATATTTAGGTTACTTGGAATTGGGCTTTGAAGTAGTATTGCATGGACATCTTTTCTTTCATTTAATACTCTAATTACATCTAGTAGTTCTTCCATCTTTGCATCTTCAGGTAACAAAAATTCCTCATATTTAATTCCAATTTCATCACAAGCTTTACTTTTATTCTTTACATATACTTTAGATGCCTTATTTTCTCCAATCATAATAACAGCAAGTTTTGGTTCTATTCCTTTTTCTTTTAATTCTTCTACTTCTTGTCTTAATTCTTTTCTTATTTTTTGTGCAAGTTCTTTACCATTTATTAACTTTGCCATTTTATCCTCCATATTTATTTTTTATTCTGCTTAAAATTATAGAACAATTGTTTATTGTTGTCAATAGTTTTTAATTATAATATTGAACCATAATATTCATTTTTCCTTTTTTTGTGTTTCCAATGATCTTCGTAATTTTAAATTTACCTTTTCCTCTAATTGTTATTAAATCATCTACTTTTACTATTTTAGTATTTTTAGTTTCACATTCATAATTTACAAACACTTTTTGATTAGTCAAAATTTCACTTGCTTTGCTCCTAGAAGTTTGTGCAAGTTCAGAAACAATATTATCTAATCGCATTGACGAAACATGTATAGTTTTACTAATAAAATTTATTTTTACTTCTTTTAATTCATTTAATTTTATCTCTGTTACAGCCGCACCTTTAAATCTTGTTAAATTACTTAAATTAGTTAATAGGAAACTAACTATATCATTATAAACTATAATATCTGCTCCATTTTCGTCTACTAATATATCTCCTATTTTTTCTCTTTTTATGCCTAATTTCATTAGAGCCCCTAAGCAATCTCTGTGTGAATATCTTCCTTTTAAACTTTTTGGTAACACAATTCTAATACTATGTATTATCTCTTGATTTTTTAATAAAATCTCCTTATTCTCTTTATATTTTTCTGGAATAATAAATAAAGCTTTTCTTTCTGCCTCATCAAATCCACCCCAAAATAAACCATCCTTCTTTATTTTTGTTAAAAATTTCTGTATAACTTTCTGTTCTAATGGATCTAAGAAATTTGTGTTTTCTATTTTATCGCTTTTCTCCGATAATTTTAATTTATCAAGTACTTTTGAAAGTAATAATCGTTCTTCCTCTTTTTTATATTTTTCTAAAATTTCTTGCTTTTGCATATTATACAACTACCTTTATTTTTTCTTGTTTTGCTATTTTTTTAACAATGCTATTAACATCAATTCCATTTAATTTTTCTAATTCTGTCACACTTCCGTGTTTAACAAACTTATCATCATATCCAAAACTTTCAAAATCTACATTTTCTAATTTATTTTTAACAATCAATTCACATACACTGCATCCAAGGCCTGCTCTTAGAATTCCGTCTTCAATTGTAATTACATTCTTAGTCTTCTTTATAGACGAAATAATTGTCTTTTCATCTAGCGGTTTCAAGAATCTAGCATTAATTACCTCTGCATAAATACCACCTTCTTCAAGTTTTTGGCTTACTTCCGTTGCTCTTTCTACCATTTTTCCAATAGCAACTATTGTAATATCCGTTCCTTCTTTAATAATCTCAGCTTTTCCATATTTTATTTTTTCATGATTTTCAAACTTTCTCTTTCCTTCTCCCCCCCTTGGATAACGTATAACTACTGGTGCATTTAAAGAAATGGCAAATTCTAACATTTGCTCTAATTCCTTAAAGTCTTTCGGAGCTAAAATTGTAAGATTAGGAATAATTGAAAAAAAAGCCATATCAAATATTCCCTGATGAGTCTCTCCATCATTTCCAACAATTCCTGCTCTATCTGCACACATAATTACTGGTAATTTTTGAATACATATATCATGAATAACTTGATCATATCCTCTTTGATAAAACGATGAATAAATTGGAATTACTGGAATTAATCCTTGTTTTGCCATTCCTGCTGCACATCCTAAAGCATGTTGTTCTGCAATTCCAACGTCAAAAAATCTATCTGGAAATTCCTCCTTAAATTTTTTCAGTCCAGTTCCATCACACATTGCAGCTGTAATTGCTACAATCTTTTCATTATTTTGGGCTATGTTCACTAATTTTTCTCCAAATATCTTAGAATAATCATCTTGTTTTGGTTTTTTTGCTTTTCCCGTTTCTATATCAAAACTTGATATTCCATGATACTTATCTGGATTTTGTTCTGCATATTTATATCCCTTTCCTTTTTTTGTTACAATATGTACTAATACTGGACCTTGTAATTTTCTTGCCATCTTTAATATTTCTTCTATTTTGGCTATGTCGTTTCCATCAATTGGTCCTAAATATCTAAAACCTAAATCTTCAAAAAACATATTTGGAATAAGTATTTGCTTTATTCCATTTTTTATTTTTCTTGAGATCTCTATTACAAAGTCTCCTATTAATGGTATCTTATGTAAAACTTTTTTTACATAATTGTTAGATTTTGTGTATAATTTTTTTGTTCTAATTTTACTTAAAATCATAGAAATACTACCAACATTTCTTGAAATGCTCATCTCGTTATCGTTTAAAACAACTATTAAATTTGTATTACTACACCCTGCGTCATTTAGAGCTTCTAATGCCATTCCTCCTGTTAATGCCCCATCTCCAATTACTGCAACTACACTATTATTTTCCTTTTTTATATCCCTTGCTCTTGCCATTCCAAGTGCAACTGAAATTGAGGTACTACTATGTCCTGTATTAAAAGCATCATATTCCGATTCTGATGTTTTTGGAAAACCTGCTATACCATTTAATTGTCTTAATGTATCCATTTTATCTTTTCTACCTGTTAATATTTTATGGATGTAGGTTTGATGTCCTACATCCCATATTATTTTATCTTTTGGAGTATTAAACACACTGTGCAATCCAATAGTTAATTCTACAACACCTAAATTTGAAGCTAAATGCCCTCCTGTTTTTGAGACATTATTAATAAGTTCTTCTCTTAATTCTATAGCAAGTTTTTCTTTTTCTTTTAAACTTAATTTTTTCAAATCTTTTGGTAAATTCACACCATCTAATATTTTGTCCATAATATTTTAGTCCTTTTCTCTCTATATTTAGTTTATCATAGCACAATATTATATACTTGTCTAGGAAATTTCTCTTTCTATATTTAATAATCTGTTATATTTTGCTACCCTATCTGTTCTACATGGCGCACCTGTTTTTATTTGTCCGCAATTTGTTGCAACTGCAATATCTGCTATAGTTGTATCCTCTGTTTCTCCAGAACGATGTGAAACAACTGCAGTATATCCTCTTGATTTAGCAAGTTCAATAGCATCCAAGGTTTCTGTTAATGTTCCAATTTGATTTGGTTTAATTAAAATACTATTTGCAACTTGTTTATTTATTCCCTTTTGCAGCCTCTTTATATTTGTTACAAATAAATCATCTCCTACTAATTGAACTTTACTTCCTAGTTCTCCGAGTTAACATTTTCCATGTATCCCAATCTTCTTCTGCTAAACCATCTTCTATAGATATTATCGGATATTTATTTGCTAAATCTATAAGGTATTGAACCATCTCTTCTTTTGTTTTAAATTCATCTTTTTTCCAAAAGTAATATCCTTCTTTTCCTATTTTCTTTGCTTCATTATACATTTCCGTACTTGCTATATCTAAAGCTATTGCTACATCTTTTTTTGGTTCATATCCTGCATTTTTTATTGCTTCAATTATTAATTCTATCCCCTCTTCTTCTCCTGATAAGTTTGGTGCAAACCCACCTTCATCACCTACAGCAGTAGAGTAATTTTTAGATTTTAACACTTTTTTTAGTTCATGATAAACTTCTACTCCCATCTCCATACATCTTCTAAACGAATTTGCTCCTACTGGCATAATCATGAATTCTTGCACACTAATATTATTACTTGAATGTTTTCCCCCATTTAAAATATTCATCATTGGCATTGGAAGTCTTTTACTGTTTACTCCACCCAAATATCTATACAATGGTAATTGTATAGAATTTGACGCAGCTTTTGCAACAGCTAGAGAAACACCAAGTGTTGCATTTGCACCTAAAATAGATTTATTTTCCGTAGTATCTAGTTTTACTAATAATTCATCTATTTTATTTTGTTCATAAACATTCTTGCCCTCTAATTCTTTTGCAATAATTTTCTCTACATTTTCAACTGCTTTTTTTACACCTTTTCCCATCAATCTTGTTTGATCATTATCTCTTAACTCAACTGCCTCAAAGCTTCCAGTAGATGCTCCAGATGGAACCATTGCAACTCCATTTATTCCATTTTCTAAAATCACTTCTGCTTGTACTGTTGGATTTCCTCTTGAATCAAAGACTTCTAGAGCTTGAATTTTTTCTATTTTTAATATTTTTTTCATAAAAAATACCTCCTTTAACAATTTTTACATATATTATGTACTAATGTTTAAGAAAGTATTCTATTGCAAATATTAAAACTTTAACTTGTAATAAATTGCATCATTAAATCTTGAATTATATTCGTAAATACTATATAATATTTATTATATGGAGTGGTATCGAAGTGGTCATAACGAGGCTGACTCGAAATCAGTTATACCCTTAACCGGGTACCGTGGGTTCGAATCCCACTCACTCCGCCAAAAACCAAAAGACTTAAAAAAAGTCTTTTTATTTATTTTTTAATTTACCTCGTTTTTCTATAATTAATTTTAACATATTTAACCCAATTATTGTAGTTGAACCTATAAATAAGAATATCCATAATTTTAAATTACTATCATCACTTGTCTGTACAACTGGTAAAATGGAATTATAATATTTAAAACTATACACTCCACTTTCTTCATTTAATTGCTTTTCATTAGCATAAACACCTTTATCATTTATTTCAACTTTCACTATTTCTCTTGATAGGCCATATCCTGTTGGTGCTTCTAATTCTTTTATGTAATATGTACCATATTTTAAATTTTCAAATAAAACCGTTCCGTCAATCTCATTTGCCATCACTTTATTAATTATTTTTTTACATTCTTTGTCTTCATATATTCCAAAACAAAATTTTTTTGATTTTATGGAAAGTTGTGTCTCCTTGTCTATTTTTTCAACTTGAATTTTATATAAAATTGGTTCATCTCTCATTTCTACTATTTGAACCTCACTAGTGTTATTTACAACAAATTTAATGTCATTACTAATTTTATATCCATATGGTGCTGCTTCTTCTTTTAAAACATAAGTCCTTTTCGCTACTAACCCCTCTATTTTATGAGTTTTTTTGCCTGAAATCCAACTGTCTATAATATTATTATATTCATCTGTAATTGTAAGTTTAGCACCTTCTAATTCTTCTTGCCCTGTTATATCTTTTTTTGAAAACTCTACAATAGTAGTTTCGTTTTTTATATGTCTCACTTCTTCGTATATTTGAGTTGTAAAGTCTTTTTGTTTAAAATTAACTTCATATTTTAAATCACTTAATACAAGTCCATCTATTGTTGTAACTTCTTTAATCTCATAAATTCCCATTGGAAGATTAGAGATTTTTAAATTTCCACTTTTATCTAAATTGCATCTTGTAACTTCTTTTCCTTTTTTATACAGAATACTTCCATCTGACATATCTATAATATTTTCTTTTGCTATTAAACTAAAACAAATTTTACTAAAATCATAATTATTTAAAATTGATTTATCAACATTTTCCCTTAATACTATATATTTGTTTAAAATTAATGTTCCTGTTGGCTTTTCATTTTTAATTTCAATAATTTTTACATAATCTCCTTCATTATCTTTATCATAATCTTTTATGCCATCAATTTTAAACGAAATCGATTTTTGTGAATTTATAAAACCATCTGGTGCTTTTATTTCAGTTATTTCATAATTTCCAACTGGTAACATTAATGGAGTTACAACTGTTCCTTTTTCGTCATTTGCATTATGATAACTTTTATCTGGAATAACAATATTATCAGCATTTGTAGTAAATGAAGTAAATTCAGTTGCACCTATTTTTTGTTTTATTTTTTCCCCTTTTTTATAAATTACCTTTTTATTTTCTCTATCATAAATATCTTCACATGCTTTTATTTCAAAAGTACTACTTGATAAAGTAACTGTTTTACCTGTTTGGGCATCTTTTTTTATTAATTTTATATAAGTTTTTAAAGGTTTGTTATTTACTACTAATCTTTTTACCTTCTTACCAATTTCTTCTACTTCACTTTCATCTTGTGTGATAGAAAAGCAAAAATCACTTGATATTTCATAATCTTTTGGCACCTTTGTTTCTTTTACAATATATTTTCCATATGGCAATTTTTTTTCTGTATACGCATTTCCTTCGCTATCTGTTTTTATTGTTTCATACGTTTTTGCTATTTCTTGTGCTTTTAAAGCTCTTTTTTTATCTATTTTAACATATTTTCCATCTTCATTAATTCCATTCCATATTTCAACATAAGAATATCCTGCATTTAATGCCTTTTCAACATCCGATTTTAGTTTTATTGTAAACTCTACTCCTTCTAGTCCTGGTATTATTCCAGAAACATCATTCACACTTTCTTTATATATATGGAGTTTCATTTGTTTTACTTCTTCTTTACTAGTAACAACTCCTGTAACAATCTGCTCTTTTTGATTTTTATATTTCAAATTCACTTCATATTCTTTTGTATCTAATAAATATCCAATTGGTTGTTTTTCTTCTTTTACAATATATTTTCCGAGTGGCAAATTAGTAATATCTTCTGTTTTACCATTTTTATCGGTAACAGAAGTTCCGAACTATTTCACCTTTATAATAATATCTCTTGGTTTTAGCCACATTATAAATATCTTCATTTGCATAAATTTTATAAACTGCATTTTCTAAGCTTGCATCACCTTGAGCTTTAGAACCTGTTTTAGAGTCTTCTTTTATAATGCTAATGCTTCCTTTAGGTTCTTCGTTTGTAATTGTTTGCTTTGTTATTTCATTTTGTTCTACTATAACATTATATAAATTTGTATTTATTAAATAACCATCTGTAGCATGTATCTCTTTTATTGTATATATACCTTTTTTTAGTCCTTCAAGATATATTTTTCCATTCGTTACAGTTACTTCCTTACTAAAATTATTTGGTCCTGTTATTCTAAATATAGAACCATCTATTAAATCTCCATTTGAATTTAGTTTTGTTAATTCTAACTTACCAACTAGATTCACTTTAACATTTATACTTAGTCCTATGGGATTATTGTAGTGCATAGAATATAATTGATTTTGCACTCCTTTACTGAAAGAAAAATAAATAGTTGTATCATAATTTTTTGATTCTTCTTTAATCATACCCCAAGATTTCATTGTTTCTTCTGATATTTTTAAAGATTCTATTTTGCAATCATCCGATACTGTTATATTTAGTGTATTTTCACCCTTAATATGTGTAAATTTGATGTTATTAATTACTTTCTCAATACTAGAGTAATCTTTTAAAACTCCATTTGTATCTGTTATTACTTTTGAGTTTCCGGCCTCTAATTCGACTGTTGTATTACTAAAACTTGGTCTTTTCTCCATATTAGCTATTTTTTCATTTATCTTAACTTTAAATAAATTATATTGCCTTTGTATATTTTCATCTAAAAAATTAGCACTACTTTGCCCTAAAGCTTCCCAGATATATTGTTGTGTAAATACATAATCTAATCTTATATAATATTTATCTTGTGCCTGTATGCCTATGTCTACTACTAAATCTCCATATTTATTATACCATCCGAAATATGCTATTTTACAAGCTTTTTTCATTTTTTCGTCTGTCGGCTTATAATAATCTCCATTATATACTGTTCCAACAGCAAAATCCTCTTTGTGTTCTGCACAAAATACTGTTATTTTTTCTCCTGTATCTTTATTTGTTAACTTTCTTATCAATATTCCTCTGTTGTATGATATACTTTCAGTAGTTTTTATAAATGAATCATATTGCCCCCCTGTCCAATTGGCATTTCCTTCTCCTGAAAAAGAAAATACTGGTTTAATAATTCCACATGTTATACTAAATAAAAGTAATATTACAAATATATTTTTGATTTTTATTTTGTCTGTTTTTATCACTTAATAATTCCTCCTTGTTTAATTTTATTATTTTCTTGATAATATCTAAATAAAATTTATTTTATATTTCTGAATTAAATAACAATCTATATTTTCTAATATTTTTTAATTAAAATTTACTTATAATTTTCTCTAATATCAATTTAACTATTTTCCATAATTTGTGCTATAACATAGTACCTTTGATTTGTGGGAATGGTAGTTGCATTTATATATGAACATGTTGTTAATTTAACTATTTTACTTACATCATCTTCCATGTTTTCTATATGTATACCTTGATTTTTATAATACCTAACTTTTTCATAGAAATTCAAATTTTTAATTGAATCTATTTCTTCATTTACCCCTTTGGAATAAGCTACAAATATATTACCTTCATAAGTACATTCTTTTGTATATATAAATATTTTAGAGTTTTTATTTAAAAAGTCTTTATTCATATAATTACTAAGTTGAGAAAACATTGTTCCATTTTTCATATTATGACCATACAAAGTAATTTCTTGATCATGAGCAATATTATCATTTCTAATAAAAATTGAACCATTTTTATTAGATTTACCTTCAAAGTTATGTGTTAAATAATACAAATTTTCATCTTTTAAAATAGGATAATTTATGTTTGTATTTAGAATTTCAATCCATCCTATTATATCTTTATTAACTTGAGTTAATTTACTCCAATTAATCTTCTCATCATATTTTGTTTCCATATTTATCACTTCTTTAATTAATTTATTATTTGCTTTTTCATTTCTGCTATTTTGCAAATAATTAAATACAATAAAATAAATTGAGACTAAAAATGTTAATAAAGCAATGATAAATACTACTATTTTAAATAATTTTTTTATTAAAAATCTCCTCCTTTATTTTTCTTTTTTATGTTTTGGATATAATTTTGATATTAAAATTAACAGAATTTTTTGAATTAAATATATAGAAAACAAAAAGTTTTTAAATAAAATTATTAATTTTTCATGAAATATCTATTTTCTTTAGTATTATATGATTTGCACTTTGTATACCACCTCCAGTTTTATTTTTTATATAATCTTACTTTTCATAGATTATATGAAAGTATATCACATCTTTTCTTATTTTTTTGTCATTTCTTGTCGATAGAAAAACTTTTTTTTTAATAAATTTCTGTTTTTCTTGCGTTATTATGTCAAGTATGATATAATTATGCTATTCTAAATTTAGGAGGTATCCATATGAAAAATTTTTTTGGTGTCAAAGTTGACACTTCAAAAATGACATTGGAAGAATTGGAGAGTACTTATAAGGTTATTTGTAATATGCAAGATGACATTCGTCATCAAATTCAATTACGGAAAATGGCAAATATCAAGCTGCACAAACCTCCCTAGTTAGCAAAAAGCCCCGCTTCATTTGGCGGGGTTTTTTCATTTTTTTACCAATATATGATAAAAAATTATATTATTATTTGTACATGCAAATTATCTTATTCAATTTTATATATACATTTTTATTCTTCACTTTTTAAATAATAGTGTTTTATTGGTTTTAAGTTATCATCTAATTCATAACAGATTGGATTACCTGTTTGTAATTCAAGTTTTATAATATCTTCATCGCTTATATTATCTAAATATTTAATTAACGCTCTTAAACTATTGCCATGTGCTGCTATTATAACTCTTTTGCCTTTTTTTATTTCTTGTTTAATATCAGAATTCCAATATTCTACTACTCTTTTTATTGTATCCACTAAATTTTCTGTTTTAGGTAGTTCATCTTTACTTAATTCTTTATATTTTGGATCATTTCCCGGATATCTTGCATCTGTTTCTTCTAGTTCTGGTGGTCTAGTATCTGTACTTCTTCTCCATAATAAAACTTGTTCTTCACCATATTTTTTCTTTGTTTCATCTTTATTTAGCCCCTGTAATGCACCATAATGTCTTTCGTTCAACTTCCAACTTCTTTTTATTTCAATATCCTCTTGTTCCATCTCTTTTAGTATATAATCTAAAGTATCTTCTGCTCTTTTTAATACTGATGTATATGCTAAATCAAATCGAAATCCTAATCTTTTTAAAACCCTTCCCGCTTCTTTTGCTTCTGCTATCCCTTGTTTTGATAACTCTACATCTGTCCATCCTGTAAATTTGTTTTCCAAATTCCACATGCTTTGTCCATGTCTAACTAATACTAATTTAATCATCTTTATCCCTCCATTTTTTATCCTAATGCAACATCTAGAATCATCATGATTATGAATCCTATGGCCACACCTATTGTCCCTATGTTAGAATGCTCACCAGTTTGCGATTCTGGAATCAATTCTTCTACTACCACATATATCATTGCTCCTGCTGCAAATGATAATAAATATGGGAGAATTGGAATAACCGCATTAGTAAGTAATATTGTTATAATTGCACCTATTGGTTCCACAATACCTGATAAAGTCCCATATAAAAATGCTTTTGACTTTGACATTCCCTCACTTTTAAGTGGCATTGATATGATTGCTCCTTCTGGGAAATTTTGAATTGCAATACCTAATGCTAGTGCAAAGGCTCCTGCCATTGTAATTCCTGCATTTTCTATAATTGCTCCTGCAAATGTAACTCCAACTGCCATTCCCTCTGGTATATTATGAAGTGTAACTGCAAACACCATCATTGTAGTCTTTTTTAACTTTGCCTTTATTCCTTCCGGCTTTTCATTATTTAGATGTAAGTGTGGTATTACACTATCTAGTACAAGTAAAAATACAATTCCAAATAAAAAGCCTATTGTAGCAGGCATCCAAGCTATTTTTCCTTGTTTTGTTGCCATATCTATTGATGGTATAAGTAAAGACCATACAGAAGCTGCTATCATTACTCCAGATGCAAAACCTAATAATAGTTTTTCTACCTTCAGACTCATTTTATTTTTCATTAAAAATACTGTTGCAGCCCCAAATGTTGTACCCAGAAATGGTATTGCTAATCCTACCATTAAATCCATATAATCATCTCTTTCTATTTTGTATAATTTGAGCACTATAGATTTTATATTTGTATCATTTACATATTGTATATAATACAATATCGCTCTTTGATATTATACTCAAGTACTTTTTATTAGTCAATAGAATATGAAATATTTGTCATGTTTTATGTTTGTTTTTTATTAGATTAATCCGATATTACTATTTATAATATCAACTTTAACTACAGCTAGTATTTACTTTCATTAAGAAAAGAATACAAAAAATCTGTAAATGTATTATCTAATGATTTTACATTTACAGAAAAATAAATTGGCTGGGGTGGTAGGATTCGAACCTACGCATCGATGGGTCAGAGCCATCTGCCTTACCGCTTGGCTACACCCCAATATAATTAATAAATTTTTACAATTTATTATAAAATCCTAATAATTAAAAATCTTCAATTATCATAACATAATATAATAAAAATTTCTACATAAAAATAAAAAAATATTAATTATTTTATTACTTTATATCAATATTTTCTTTTATATATTAAAACATTAATTCAAATAAAAAATCAAAAGAACAAATTTTATTATTTATCTGCTCTTCTGATTTTATTTTATCCAATCCTTTTGCCCTGTAATTTAAAACTTCCCATATTGGTACTGGCATTTATTTCTAATACATCACCTCTAACTGCTCCTTGTATATCATATTTTATGGTTGCAATTGATGCATTTAGTTTACCAGACATCGAAAAATCATTTCCATTCACTTTTCCTCCGGAAAATTCATTTCTTTTTCCCATTGCTTCTATGTAACCATTCAAATTATTTCCATTTGTAATTAACTTAACTTTTGCTTGTATATTTCCCATTGGAGTTTTAATATTCATTTCATATAAACCATCCATAACAGTACCTCCTCATTTATTATATTCCTACTTTTCTATTTTGTTACAAAAAAAGAATAATTATATTTTAAAATTTAATATTAGAATTTGTACACCATCGTTTATAAGCTATAATATTTTCATTAATTCCGAAATATTTGTAATTACTGTATACTTTTTATCTACTAAAACGTTCTTATTGTTTAAAAATATAGCATTCATTCCAACATTAATTGCTCCGTCTATATCAGTTTTTAGATTGTCACCAATCATTACGCATTCAGCTGGTTTTAATTTACCAATTGCCTTTAAAAATGCTTCTTTATTTGGCTTCATCTTTATATTTTCCGTTCCATATACATGTTTAAAAAATTTAATAATTTTTGCATTCTTTAATCTTTCAATTTGCTGATTTTCGAACCAATTAGTTAAAACTACTAATTCATATTTCTTATATAGATACTCTAATGTATCAATAAGGTTAATGTCCATTTCCTTTGGAACGCAAATTTCAAAAAATTTGAGTATTGTTTTTATAAAGTCAGTACTATAACTTACACATAATTTTTTATTTATTAGATTTTGCATAATTTCAACATTAAAATACTGTTCATTTTTTTCGTATGAATCTATTACATCTTTTATTTTTTCTTCCATTTCCACGCTATACTCTATTTGAAGTTGAAAACAAGTTTTAATAATTGCATCATGCCAGTAATTTTCTTCCCAGTTTATTAATGTATTGTCTAAATCAAATACAATTCTTTTTATCATTTTTATATCAACTCTTTTCTCAATATCTTTTATTTTTACATTAATTTGTTTATCTTCTGTTAATTATTTTCTCGATATTCTTCAGGTATATATTTCTCATATTTTTCTTGATTATATGTTAGTCGAAGCCTATCTAATAAAACTTTATTATATTTTTTCGTTTTCAAATTGTACTCTAAACTCCATAACAACCATGAATAATCATACCATTTATCTCCCACTCCAGAATTATCTAAATCAACAAATCCTGCGAAATTGTTATTATCATCGACATAAATATTAGGTAAGCACAAATCTCCATGCACAAAATCATTTCCTATATTATCTTTTGATTTAAAAGGACAATTATACTTATCTAAGCTTCTTAATATTTTAATTATATTTACTAAAACATCAACTAATAATTCTGGATTATCTATAAATTTGTTATGAATCAAACTATAACCTTTTATGTAAGTTCTTAGATAATAACATTTGTTATTATCTTCTAAATAACAAATACTTTTGCTACATGGAATATTACATTTATACAAAAAATCTATTCGGTCTTTTTCATCAATTAATCTATTTTTATCTTTAGAGATTTTTAATATATATTTATCTTCAAAAATATATACTTCATCTTCACTACGCCCAACATTATCAACAGTATATTTTATATCTTTTACTATTTTCTCTATTTTTTTAGGAAACATTTCGTCACCTCTATAACTTACCATTTTTTATAATTCCATCCTTCTGCATTTTATCTATTATTTTAGCATAAACTCTATCTCTAACCCAAACCTCTGATGTTGTATTTAAAATTTCATCAATAGGAATCCACTTTACGCCACTATTCTCATCTTCTTTTATATGTATTTTTTCACTTTCATCAGCTTCTAATAAATATGTAACATTAAGATGAATATGTGAACCAACATATTTTCCTCTTTTTTCATGGCCATTTACATTGATTATTTCTAGTGAATAAATATCTTTAGAAATTGGTTCAACATTTTTTATTCCAGTTTCCTCTTTTGACTCTTTCATAGCAACATATAAAAGATCACTATCTCCATCACTATGTCCTCCTACCCATGCCCATGAATTATAGATTTTATGGTATATCATTAAAACTTTGGTTCTTTCTTTGTTAAGCACAAATGCTGAGCTTGTAAAATGTCCATATTCATTTTGTCTAGTTAATACATCATCAAAGTCATTAATGTAATTTAACATTATCCTTCTTTCGACTTCTTCTTGTTCATTATATGGAGTGAATTTCTCAATGCTTGCTTTTAAATCATCTACATTGATTTTTATTTTAATTCCTAAGATACCGTATTGCTGCTCTTTTTCTGGTGAATAAATTTCATACATAGCTTTAGTCTTTCTTGTTATTTCTTCTTCGTCATTGTATAGTTTTCTGAATAAATTTTCAAAACTATCTTCTCTATATAATTCCATAACATCAACTAACAGTTTTTCTTGTAAATTTGGTAATTTTGAAAATTCTATTTGGTCTCCAACTTCTATTTGTTGTCTTTTTTCATCATATAATCTAAATTCTATTGTTTTTGTTCCATTTTTTATTCTTTCAAATGCGCTTTCATTTAATTTCATTTTATGTAACATGTTTATCTCTCCTTTACTTTTTTATCCACAAATACATTCCAGTTATACCATTAGGCTTATATTTAAATCCTACTCTTTTATAAAATACTTCATTTCCTGCAGTTGTAGTCAATACTATTTGCATTTTTTCTCCTTTTTTACTCCTTCTTCAATTAATCTTTTTAATTCATTTACTATTTTAAATCCAATTCCTTTTCCTTAATTTTCTGGTTTAACACATATATCACTTAACATGCAAACAATACTAAAATCTCAAACTAAATCTTCTACATCATTATCTTCCAAATTTCTTAAAATAATGCTTTTACTCTCTATTATCATATATCCCCCTCCTACAACATACACTTGAATTATAAATACTTTACTCTTATATGATAATTTTATCTATTTCTCATATATTCCTCAACCAAAGGAATTCATGCTTTATCCTACTCTCTATTGCTTTCTTTTAGAAATTCATAGTATTTCTAAATGCTTTGTAAATTATATTCACCCGATTTTTCTATTTACCATGATCCTTCTGTATCAAGAACACACTCAACTTTATCATTTAATATGTACCAACCTTTTCCCTTTTCAATTAAGTTATAATTTTCTTTTAATTGTTGTAATCCATTTTCAGTAACTGCTATATCTAAATCTCCAGCATCTGGACATACCTCACGAATAACTAACGCTTCACTAGATAAAATCTATGACTCATCTCAATCTGTTTTTAAGTTTTTAATCAATTCTATTAATTCTTCTTATTCATTCTTTTTTTCATAATTTATAGTTCCTTTCTTGTTTATATTATAACTGATTTTAAAGAAACCAATCTAAAAATTACCCATTCTGCTTCAATTCGGAAAGTTTTACTTTAATTTTTTTATATCCACGACCATCCTTGCATGATAACCATTTTTATTATAAAAATCTAATGCTTTATTATTATATGCGAATACATCAATAAGTACATATTCACAATTTTGCTCTAGAAAATAATCTTCTATTTTTTTCATTAATTCTTTTCCAATGCCTTTAGATCTAACACTTTTAGTCACAACTAATTCCGTAATTACTCCTCTTTTAGGACATTTATAATCCAAATAATCATAATCCCTGTATTCTGGAATTGTTCCCATTACCAATCCTACGACTTTATCATCTATTACGGCTAAAAAACATTTTCCGTTATTTTCTTTAACTTCCTTCAAATCATATAAAGCCATTAATTTACGATAATCTTTATGTATTTGATCTAAATTATCTTCATCTATTGATATTATATATTCTTCCAATTCAACTAATAAATTTCTAACATCTTCTAAATATTCTTCTTCATATTCTATTATTTCCATATGATACTCCTTTTTCATTTTATATCATTATATATTATTTTCTTTTATTAAACATTCCCTAAATACTCTGCCATATCCTCATATATTTTTAAAGTTTTCTTAAAATGCACAAAATTTTCTTCATCTGTATTCATTGATTTTGTTAATTCCTGTTATATATTTAACAAATGGACCAGGAAAACCGTTTAGTGCTTGTATGAAATAACCTACATCAGATTTCAGAACTGAATTTATCCATTTTTTTTCATTCCTTCTCTTTTATTATTTTGTTTATTACATTTTAGCATTGTTATCCATTAATTACAATATTAAATAAATATACCGTTTTATACAGAAAACTGGAATATAGATAGCTATCTATATTCCGGTTTCTATATGTTCACAAAGAGCAAACATTTTTTATAACAAAAAAGAAGATAATCTAATTAGAATCAAACTACCTTCTTTCTCTTTTTGATTTTGTCGAAATTTTAAAATCCTTGATATAAAAGACTTTCAAAGCAATTCGACGAAAATACTTTATGGCTCCTCTTGTTGGACTCGAACCAACGACCTATCGGTTAACAGCCGAGCGCTCTACCAACTGAGCTAAAGAGGAATTTATAACCTGGCGACAACCTATTTTCTCAGCAGGGAACCCCACTAATATTTTCGGCACATTGGAGCTTGACTTCTGTGTTCGGTATGGGAACAGGTATTTCCTCCATGTAATAATCACCAGAAATTCTTTGTATACTTCTTTCTCTAAATTAACCTTCTTTAATATATCACACTTCTTTTGTTTTGTAAATATATTTTTCCCTTTTTTCGTTAATTTATTCTTAAGCACACTCAAAAATATATAGTTTAGAAATAAAGCAAACTTAATTGTTACCTTCTCTTTTTTTTATTCGTGGTTAAGCCCTCGAATTATTAGTATTGGTCAGCTTAATACATTACTGCACTTACACCTCCAACCTATCAACCACATAGTCTACGTGGATTCTTACTATCTTACGATATGAGATATCTTATCTTAGGGTGGGCTTCACACTTAGATGCTTTCAGCGTTTATCCCTTCCATACTTAGCTACT
>USCV01000008.1 GCA_900553225.1 uncultured Clostridium sp.
TGTTTTATCAAAATATAAATCCTTATACCAATGATTTGTAACAGAATAAATATATGGCCTATATGTTTCCGCTTCTGTAGCCAAATCTTTAAAAGCATAATACAATTTGAAAAACATATCATAATCAATACCCCATTCTGCTAGCTTGCTTTCAATTCCATCAGAATATATCGCTAATAATTTTAAATAATTCTCGTCTTCTAAATATACATATCCATTTTGATTCTTTTTAAACTCTTGAGCCTTTATTTGACTCAATTCATCTATAACACTTTTTATAAATGAATCCTGTCCTCCATTATAAGAAAGAATAGAATATATATTAAGGTCCAATTTACCCGTTGTACTTTCTTCAATTTTGCTTTTAATATATTCTGTTAATTTAACCCATGTTTCTTCTGAATTATGTTTTCGCATTTCTTGGCTTAGACTATCATAATTATTAAAAGTTATCTTGTTTACACTAACTTTTCCTGTATCTTCATTAAAATTATAATGATTTAATTCTAAACTAAGCCCTAATTTTTTTCCTCTTTCTCTATATTTGCTTGCAAATATTCCTTGAAAATCTATATATTTACTTTGCTCTTCATTTATAAGATCATCCCAAACATACAGTATTCGACGATAATGCTTTCCATTAATATACTCTAATTTCTGTGTTCCATCATTTTCACCTTTAATACTGTTTCCAATTACCACCAAAGCTTTCTGGTTTATCTTATCTATTTCTGCTTGTGTACTGTTGTTTCTTTCGCCTGTTATCTGAGTAGCTACTGTTCCAACATTATTAATCATAGCTGCTACATCTCTTAAAGACAATACTTCCAGTCTAACACTTATTTCTTTTCCGTCTACATTTACCTTATGAAACCCATGATTTCTATCTAATAATTCAGACAAAGTAATTATATCATCAGTTTCATCGTCTATCTTTCCAACATTTCCCACATCCGTAAAATATGGAACACCATCTATCAATTCAATTTTATAATCATGATTTCCAGGAGTAACTGGGTCCGAAAAGAAACTTACAGGCGTTTTCGTTCCTTTATATAATACTTTATACAATTTTTCTTCGCCATTTGTCGCTCCATATTTTACATATATTATACTAGTTGAGTCCAGAACTTCATATGGCAGAACAGTATTATCAACTATTTCATTACCACCAAACGAATATTGATATCCATCGTATTGCTTAATTTCTGTTTCATCAATATTAAATACCTGATTAACGTCTTCAAGTTTGTTTTTATTAATTTCTTCCATTGCACTTTTTATCTCTGTATCCTTTATTGTTTTTCCCCCTGCTGTATGATACTGATAAGAATATTTATACGTAATATGGTCTGTTTGTATATTTACACTTGTTTGCAAATTTTGATTAGCACAAAAATCGTACACAAAGTCTGGAGCCATTGTTGATAAATGTAAAGCTAAAGATAGTTCTATAGGTTTACCATATCTTGATGTCCAACCAGATAAATCCCATTTCATTTGATCTCTCTTTGTACCTAAAAATCCAGATTTTGTGGTAATTAACATCTCATTGTTTTCCCTATCGATTGATACATCAAAATTTCCTTTCTGTGGACTACCATTATTCCAATTAAACGCCTCAGATTCAAAGTGCAACATTCCATAATACTCTTGATCTGTAGGCCAAATTGATCTAATTCCACTATCTAATAAGATAAATGCATCTCCAACTTTTGGTATCCATCCAAATAAACTTACAATTGCTCCTCCTTCTGTTCCTTGAAGTGTATACGTTCTTTCATTAGCCAAAACATAGTGTACTAGATTCTGCCTTTTACTATAATATTTACTTTCCATATTAAATTGGTTTTTTTGCAAATCTGTAGTAATTTTATTTACCTCAGACTCGAATATGGTCCATACTTGTGCATAGTCACTACCGTTTTTTATATTTTCTTTTAACTTGGCAATAATCTTTTCACCCACATTATTATCTGTTATATCACTAAATGAACTGTATGTTGTATTACATACTGAATTAATGTATTCTCTAAAGTTTTTCATATTATCTGTTTCAGTAATATCTTTTTCCTCTACAGCTTTCCTTAGTGATATTACTACTCTCGATATAAAGTAAGCCTGATTGTTTAAATTTGGTAGTTTATCAATGTTTTCTAAATATTTTCCTCCCTTTACATTTTTTAGTGCTATTCTTTTATAATCATTAAATGAAATACCAATTATAGAATATGTATACCCATCTGTTGTTTGTTTTCCTGAATCAATTGGACTTTCGCCATTTGTCCTCTCAAGATATGGCGTTCCATCGCTATTCATTATTACTGTATATTTTATTTCATTTCCGTTATCATCATAAAAAGATACTTTATTTCCATTCTTATCTACAGCTTTATAATATACTGGATCTTCGACTCCGCTTTGATACACTAATTATATTTGCATCAGACATAACATCACTCGGGAATATAACTGTACTACTATTTTTACTATCTGTACTAATATTAATTACTGTATCGCTATTCATATTTAATTTTATATTATTGCTCAACAAATCACTAACTTCTGCAATTTCTACTGGTTCTGTATTATTGTCTAAATTAATGTTTCCATCTGCATCTATACTATTGGAACTAGCAAATCCATATCCAACTAAATCATATCCCAAATCATTTATGTATTGTGCTAGACTGTTAATATCGGCTGATTCTACTTTAATTGATTGGTCTCCAAAGCACCATTTTAAAAATCCTTCACAAGCTTTTTTTATTTTATCCATTGCAAGTCCAGGTAGAGTAACAAAAAATCCAATAAATCCAATTATCAAAAATAATATTAATAATATAATACCAAATGTACTTATAACAGATATTAATGGTCCTAGCGCTTTTATTGATTTTAATTTTTTCGCTGTTTTTTTTGATTTTTTATATGTTGCTTTTGCCTTTGTTGCCCTTTCTGTCATAGTTTTATTTGATTCAGATTTCATAGTATCGTCTAAAGTACTTCCATTTTGCTCACTCATTTTCTCACCTTCTTTGTTAAATAAAATCTTTATTTATATATAGCTTTATAGATTATTTTTTCTTTGACTTTCGTCTAGCTTGTTTTTTGGGCTGTGCTGGTTGCTGTGGTGTTGGCTGCTGTGGTGCTGGCTGCTGTGGTGCTGTGGCTCTGGTTGTTGTGGTTCTGGTCGTTGTGGTTCTGGTTGTATATTATTGTAACTTGGTTGAATTGTTCCGTCACCAATCATATCAATTGTACTCATCATTCTTTCTTGAACATCTTCTTCTCCAACTGCATTATATGTCTGTTGCATTTTTCTTACATAACTTGCATATACCGCCTCATCACCGTCTAATGTTCTAGCATCAATATCACCATCCATTAATTGCTGTGTAAATGCTGCCATTTTTGCATCATTATATTCAGGATGTGAATCTTTAAAGCTTTCATATACACCTGCAAATTTCTCTTCATTCTCTTTTACAAGTTTACCAGCTTGCTTTTTGTTCATTCTCGAACTTACACCTTTGTTAAATGATTTTGCAGCATATAATCCAGCAGAAATACCACCTGCTCCAGCCGCAGATCCAAGTGCTGCTAATGTCATATATACACCTGCTTTTCCAATTGCTTCTGGTGCAGCTTTTATCATTCTTTTTCCTGTATTTTTTAGTCTTCCTGGTATAGATCTAGCGGTATTTTTCAATTTTCCGCCAATTGCTTTTCCAGCATCTTTCATATATCCTTTATCAATATCACTATGTAGCCAGTCTCTCTTTACTTGTCCACCATTTGAACCTTGTCTCTGTGTATCAGCTGATGGTGCCGGGTTTAAACTTCCAATTCCGTTAGTGTTTTCCGCATTATTTGCAGAATTCATATTGCTTGTAGCCGTATTAGACGGATTTCTTCTAGCACTTTGAGAACTTCCTGATTCATTTGTATTATTTGAACTTCCTTCCATTTTCGGAATTTTCTTACTATTAATATTTTTCTTTGCGTCTTTGTCTCCTTTATTTTGTATTAGTTTTAGTCCTGTTGTAATAGCAGCTGCTGAACCTAGAGCTTTTGGTAAGCTTGATGATTGAAAATGAAAAATTTGCTTAATAATATCTTCTGCTTTATTCATGAATAGAAGCATTATAATTGCTAATACAGTAGAAGAAAGTGAGGATGCTTGAGACATTAAATTTATGGCTGTATTTACAAACACAACATATATGATACAATGAAATGGTTGTATTAAAACATTAAACATAAATTCTTTTAACCATGTATTTAGCGCTTGAGATTTCCCATCTCCCATCTTATCTATTGAATATGTAATTGTAATTAGAGGTGCTATTATTATTAAAAATGCAATTGTAAGCATACGTTTTATGTATGAAAATAAGTATAATATTGTAACTCCTACTAACATTATATATACAACTAGTGATCCTACACCAACACTAAAGCTTAATGCCCAAACATTTTCTCCGATATTATCCATTGCAGTTCCCCAAGTATCGTTACCTTTTACTGCACCATGGATTACAGTAACTAATGAATTATTTATTTCAATTGTAATTATCATTATAAAATGAAGAACAAATATAAGTGCCAAACTTATAACCCAATCTTTAAACATGTTTTTATATTTTACCTTATCATCTGCAAGTGTAGATAATACCATACGTATACCAACATATAACAATATCCCTAATAGAACAACTATAGATAAATTTCTTAATGCATAATACCATGTTGCTACATTTGTTCTTAATGCATTAACCGTAGTGTTAGCACTACTATCGAAAAAATTAATACTAACAATATCTGCCCCATTAAATCCAGCCTTTGTAGAACCTGTAAATATAATACCATCTATTGTCCATACAGCATCTCCTCCACCAATTGCAGTAATTCCAGCTATAATAGCTCTTAATAATTGAACTATTCCGAAGAAAAATGCTTTTGGAATATATAATACAATTCCTACAAGTCCATCAAAAAATACTCCTATTGCACCTTCATTTTTTATTAGTTGTTCCATTTCCTTGTCTAAATACACTCCTGCATGAACTTCATTTATTAAGCTCATAATGAATATCATTGAAACTATAATTATTATGGATATTGCAATTTTTTTAATTATTCTTTTCATTTTCTCACCTCCATTATTGATTTTTACCTTTTATTTTTTTTGTAAAACTACTCATTTTTACTACTGATTTATTTCTTGTATTTTTTGATTTTTCATTTAAAACTTGTAATTCTTGTATCATTCGAGAAACATCGTTAAAATCTTTATCAACATGTGTGCTTCCACCTTGTAAAATAGCTTCTAGCATAACATCCACCATTTCCTTCTTGTTTAGTCCATCTTTATTCTTTTCTTTTGCTTGTTTCTTTTTCTCAAATTGTTTTTTAACTTCACTTGCTGAAGTATATTTATCAATCTTTCCTTCTTTTGCCTTTTCACTGAACATATCAACTATCTTTTTAACATCTTCGTCTCCTAGATCTATTGCTTTTATACCATTCTTCTTCATGTATTCTTGTATTATATCTTTCACATGGCCATTACTTTTATAAACGTATAATTCTCCACTACTTGCAATTTCATCTGCAACCTTTTGTGTAAATTCTATTTCCTTGCTTAATTGTACAATTTTATCTTGTTTATCTAATAGTTCTTTTTGTTCACCTGAGTTACTAACTACTCCATTTACTTGTATTGTTAGTCTTAATTGTTCTACTTCTTGATTCAATTTAGATATTTCGCTTTGTTTTGTACCAATTAAATTACTTATATCTGAATTTATATTTTCAAGATTTAGTTCTCTTAATATATTATCTATGTCTGAATCTGATAATGTTACAATCTTATTTTTTGTCATATAATCTGTAACAACTTTTTTAATATCTTTACTATACATTACTGAGTTTATTGATCTCTTAATAGATTCAACTTTTGACTTTTCGAATTTTTCCTTTTGCTCTTCACTTGCGTTTTCATCTTGCATTTCTTTAAGTCTCTTTTCTATTTCACTTTCAAGAACTCCAGCATACTTCATGTCCTGTATCAAAGCTTGATTCTTTGCAATTTTTTTACTACTTCTATCCATTTGTTCAAATCCACTCTTTGCTGTATCATATGCTATAACTGTTGGTCCTGCAATAACTTTTGCAATTGCTTTTCCTCTTCTACCCCTAATTTGCTTTTTCGTTTCATGTCCATAATGAGGTTTATTTCTTGCAACATTTGCTACTTTATTTAGTGAATTCGTTACTAGTGTAATTCCTTCTTTAGGATTTCCTATCATTATTGGAATAGCGCCCATTAAGCTAGCCATTGCTTTTATAGGTTCAACTCCATCTTTTATACTTCTTTTCATAGTTTTATATTTTAACTTATTATTTGCAATGCTTAATTTTCTTGCAGCTTTATATAGTTCTGGATCCTCTTTCTTTAACTTTCTAAGTCCTAAGTCAGTGTATAGAGCATTTTCTTTCATTTCTTCTAATTTTTCAAGTTCATTATCTTCCATGAACATTTTAGTTGTATTTCTGACTAAGCCTGTTCCTAAGCTAAAAACTCCTCTTGCATAATAATTTACACCAACTGCAACTTTATATCCTTCTAGTATATAGTTTCTCATTTTATGTTTCTTACCTGGGTCAAACCCATCAACTATATCTCCTAGTGTTTGTGATCTACCATCAAATCTAAATATTCTCATAAATATCTTTTCAGCTTTAAATATAAAGTTCATCATACATAGTGCCAATACGAAACCAGGTATATCTGTTAATGCAAGCTGGAATGCCATTGTCATTAAAACAGTATATAAAATCGCGTGTACACTTTGTAATAAAACATTTAATGCAAAGTCAAACATCCAAGATGTAAATGATTTTGATTTTCCAGAATTTATTTTATCATATGCATACTTAACACCCATAATAGGTCCCATTAATGCTAATATATTAACTGTAAAATATCTTCTTATATATACAACCAAAAACTTAATTAAAAAATATATTAAAAACATATACATAATTGTTGCTGGAATACCTTCACTAAGCTTAAATGAATATGCTCTTGTTCTTACTGTATCATATAATGATATCCCGCCATTAGCTTTTTCTAATGCGTTGTAAAAATTATTTACTAATACCTCATTTACATTTATTACAAAAATCATAAAATAGTGAATAAAAAATACTATTATAAAACTTGTAACCCAGCCCACAAGCATTTCTTTATATTTTGCCTTTCCTTCTCCAGTTGAAGAAATTGCAAGCCTTATTCCTAAATATATTAACAATATAAGTAATACAACAATTGAAACATTTCTTATTATTGTATACCAAACAGCAATATTTTCTCTAAATTTAAAAACAATACTATCTTTGCTTATTTTAGTTCCACTAGCTGTTGTTTGATAATTTTCTAATGTCTGTTGTAACTTATTTTGATCAACCTGCTGAGGATACATAGCTGAATTGTTTTGATTATTTTGTCCTGGAAGTTGTACTTCAAGTTCTTCTTTCAAATCAAAGAAATTAACATCTAATATTGGAACTCTATTATATATAACATCTTCTATATTTATTCTTTTACTAACATATGTATCTGTTGCATTTGGAGTATAAACTGAACTATCATTACCTTCTAATGTACTAGTTGTTTGTATACCAGATAAATTATTTATGGTATCGTTTATCATATTTTCAATTATATTTGCCCAACCAACAAATGGTGCTCTTAAAATGTAAGCTATAATTCCAAATAAATAATCCATAAACCCTAAAAATTGATTAAATAACCAACTAAGTACGTTATATGAACCTACATATCTACCTTCGGTTGTTCCATAGTATTTAGAATACTCATCATCTTCTTCTCTATCTTTTTCCAAAAGAGTAGTTACATCACCCGCACTTAACTTATTAGCTACATCCTTTTTTATTCTATAAACTGTTTTCCAGTTTGTATCAATATACATCTTTTTTTCGTCATCTTTAATAGTATCACCATATAAATTTAGCTTCTTAAGTTGTAAACAACTTTCATTGTCTGACTGTGGTTTAGAACAATATACAACTTTATCGCAACTTTCTCCACAAACTATAGCATACGTTTTGCCATCAGTTGAAAACAATATATCTCCCGTCTTTAAATTAGATTTTAATTGTTCATTGGTCAGTGAACTACCTGTTATAACTTCATCAAAAGATGTAGTAAAATCACCTAGGTATATTCCTAACGAATGATAAATTGCATAATTTATCCACACTTTTTCATTTATCGCTATATTTTCTTGTGCTTCTATTGCTATCTTTGAATAGTCTGTTGAATACTCTACATCATCTGAATGATTGCTTATCATATTAAGTGCAAATCCTGCTAATGCATTTCCTGCATCTTCTTGACTAACTTTAACTGCTTGACTAATTTGAGGTTCTTCTGCATATGTAAAATTATTTGCTAGTACTGTAATAATAAGTATTGATACAATAATACTAACTATTAGCTTTTTTGCTTTACTCATATGCATTTTCCCTCCTTTACACTTTCACATTAATCCAACACTTTACAATTTTATACTTTTATCGTCGTATTTTAATATATTATCCTTATACTCTATTATTTTAAATTCTTCATTTTTTCCTTTTATAATTTCCACATACTTTCTTTGTTTTAAATTATATAGATAAATTCCCTTATTTTTTACACTATATATAAAGTTGTAATCGTCAATCCAAAGATAGTAATCAACACTTTCTCTTAGTTGGCTGTTTGCCTCTTCACTGTTTATAGATACAAAGCTAATCTTATATGTATGATCATCTGTTTCAGATTTTACTGTGTAAAACTTATTACTTTGTATCGTCTCTTTGCTTTCATTACTTCGCTGTAATTGTGCATTTAAAATAATGTTACTTATTCTATCTAATCTTTCTACTTCAGATTCGCTTACTAGATCTTTGTTATTTACAAATATATTATATGGTAATTCATCACTTTGAATTATACTTTCTAAATTTGCATCTTTGTAAATTACCCCTGTATAATTTTTATAAATTTGTATTCCCTTTTTTGTTCCCTTCTTAAAGTTAATTTGAATACCTTTTAATGTATATTGTAATACTATTCCTTGTGAATTGTTTTCGTATTTGTCAAAATCTACATATTCATCTTTTATATTCTTAACTAATGCTTCGGCATCTTTATTTTCTAAATAGTTATCCACAATTTGTGCAAATTTTGTGGAATCATAATCCTTTTCCACTCTGTATACAGAAATTTCCTTTTTGGAATTATAGAATATATATATATCTTGTCCTTTATATCCAATAAGCCCAAACTGCTCATTACTAAATGTTGGTTCTCCTAATATCTTTATAATATTTTCTTTAGAAGTACTTGTTTTTATATTATTGACGATATCATCTTTATAATTTTGGGTAAAAATAATATTGAATATCTTATTATCTATTGTTCTAACCTCTACTCCTTCATCAAAGTATATATTGTAATTATCAAATGTACTTTCTTTACTTCCAAATTCCTCTTGTATATCCTTCCAATTTCCTTCTATTACTTTTTTTAATACAGTAGATTGAATATCAAATTTTGTTTCTTTTGTACTTTCAATATTCTTCATTTCTATATATGAATCATGTTTTGCAAAATAATTATTTTCTCCATTTATTAATTTGTTCTTTATTGTTTTACTATCTTTGTCACATATTATTGCTATTGTAATATTTTTTTGTGTGTCTATTATTCTGAAATTTTGATAATTTAAAGAAGTTGCACTATATAGAATTAATCTGTTGTAAAACCTTTCATTACTATTTTCATCTATATATGGCTCATATTTTATTTTCATGTATATGTCTATATCATAATTTTTATCTTTAGATTTATTTTTTTTTATATAATCACATTCTAAATACTCTGCAACTTCTTCAATTGTTTTAAAATCATCAACAGAAGTGTATGAATGAACTTTGTCTTGAAGATCTTGTTTAGATTTCTGATTTTTTATAATTACCTGCATTGTTATTAGTAAAACAAGTAACACCACTAGTAATATACAAATAGCAATCATAATCTTTCTATTGTTTATTTTTTTCATTCATACACCTCTTTTCTTATTAACGTAGTATATGAGGTCCTCTCTTAATTTTATCTAATAATTTCTCATCTGCAACTCCCATACCACTTAATTTAAATGTTGTTTTTACAATTTTCTCAGCTCTTGATAGTGTCATTATAAGTATCGCTCCGAAAAGTGGCACTGCCTTTGCAATTTCATCGGCTGAAACAATATATATTGCATAAACTACAACATGTATTGCTTGTATAAAAACATAATATATTAGATTAGTAAGCCATGCCTGAAATGCTTGTCCTTTTCCATCTCCAGCTGCATCTATAGAATATGTAACCGTTACAAGTGGAGATATTACAAATAGGAATCCGACAGTTAGGAATCTCTTGAAATATGCCATAAAAAATTTAAGTTGATAATATACAAACACAAAATACACCATAGCATATTGCATAGCGCCCCAACCTTTGGCACTTTGAAACGAATTCCAAGTATCATTTATTATGCTTTCTTCAAAGCCCTGGGTTGATACTACATTAATGCTTCCAATTAACTCTATAACCTTTTCTTGAAGTTCTAATAATATTATTAATATGTAATGCATTGTAAAAACTAAAACAAGGCTAACTATCCAGTTTATAAACATTTTTTTATATTTTGCTTGTTCCTCTGCAACTGTCGAAATTGCCATTCTAATTCCTATATATATAAGAATAAACGCATTTGCAACAATAGCTAAATTTCTTAATGCAAAATACCATGTTGATACATTCTTTTTTAATACATCCATTGTATTAGTACTATTTTCATCATACTCAACAAAATTAATATTAAATAAATCATATTCATTAAATACCAAATTTTCTATTGTAAAATTTCCATTAATTTGTTTAGTTTGCACTGTATTTACTATCATGGTTAGTACATTGTTTACAAGCCATGGAAGTCCTATTATAATACTAGCCAATATACTTGCTGTTGTATTAGATGATGTTGCAGTTTCACCCAAACTCTCTGTTCTTGACGAACCATCGCTTGGAGTTACTGTTGCAGTTCCTTCATGAAATACCTCATCAGATGTACTTTCTCCTTTTTCATTTTGATGCTTTTGCACATCTTCAAATTTAGTATCTCCAGCAACGTCAGTTGTTTGATCTGCATAAATGAAATTAGGTATAACGGTATTTATTAATATAGTTATAATTAGTATAAAAGCTAGTCTTTTTTTCATTTATCTCCCTCTTGTATTACTCTTCTTTTTTTAATTTATTTAAGTTTGTCTCTACAAATTCAAACTCTTTCTTCGTTGGTTTTATTGCAATAATTGCAGTGTCTTCTCCTACTTTTAGTAATCCTTCACCTCTTGAACAAGTTGTTAAGAAATATGCCTCTCCATCACTTAATTTAAATACTTCCTTTATGTATTGAATTTCAGATTTATCTTGTGCCAAGAATAATTTTGTATCAGATGATGTAAGTACAGCTTGTACTTCTGGTTTTTCATAAAAATCTTGAAATTTCTGTGAAATAACCGCTAAAGATACATTTCTTTTTCTGGCACGTCTTGCCATTGTATTTAAGAAATCCACTGCTTCTGGATATGGAAGAAGCATCCATGCCTCATCAACTAGAACTCTTTTTCTTGCTGCTTTTGTTTTATCTTCACTATTTTTCTTAACATATTTTTCCCATATCCAAGATAATAAAATTTGTTGTGCAAGAGGTCTTGCAAACCTTTCCTCTAATTGTGAAATATCTAGATTAATAAATGGTACTCCTTCTAATAAATCAAATGTAGACTGTCCATCAAAGTATGCCATTTGTCCATTATACTCTCTTACATATTGCTTCATAACTTTTACTAAATAGCTATAATGAAATCTGTAATCTGGATTTTTATTTTCTTGTGCTTTCTTAAGTAGTCTATGATACCAAGAACCAATTGTTGGCATTGCCTTTTTTTTGTTGCCTAAAAAGTCTAAATCAAATCCTTGCTTTTTAGCTACATATAAACTATTTATGTTATTTGTAATTCCAAGACTTGCATATTCTTCAGCAACAGATTCAGAAATAATCTGTTTTGTAAGTTCGTTTACTTCTTTACTTCTTGTAGAACCTCTTGCCATTGTTAACAATGCTTGTGTTACGTCTTCTACCTTGTTTTCAACGTTTAGCATTATCCTTTCTTTTCCTGTTATTTCATCTTTAATTGTTTCTGGTTCTATATCAAACAAATTAATAACCGTTTTTGAATTAGGACTAATTACAACATTAATTCCTCCTAAGGCATCTGCCACAACTCCATACTCGCCTTCAGCATCTAGAGCTAAACTCTCAATTCCCATAAGTACAGATGAACGTGAAGTTAGAGTTTTAATTGTAACACCCTTTCCGGCACCAGATTTACCAAAGATAACCATATTATAATTTGAAAGTTTCGAACTAAAGTTATCAAACAAAATTGGAAGTCCAGTTTGACGATTAAAGCCTAATGGTATACCAGATTCATGTCCAACTTCAGAATTAAAAAACGGAAAAACAGTTGCCATTGAACTACGATCAAATGTATGTTTAACATTTAATTTATTGTCTACAAAAGGCATATTAGTCTTAAATGCTTCTTCTTGCATTGCCCATGTAGGTTTAACACCAATTAATGTCTTAGACATTTCAGAGGCAAGTAATTCTGTTTGTTTATCTAGTTCCGCCAAATTATATGCAAACAATGTACATACCATAGTAGATTCAAATAATTTGTTAAAACCACTTGCAATTGAGTCTCTTAATTGTTCAGTTTCTTCTCTTTTTTGTGCAAGTATTCTTTCACGGTTTATATCTCCTCTATCTAATGCTACGATTCTTTCAGATTCCAATTCATTAATTCTTCTATTTAATTCAGTTTGTGATGTACTTTCGCTAATAGGCTTTATAAATACTGAAATATTAGCATCGCCAAAAGTATACATACTTCTTAAAAACTCTGGAAAAGTACAAGTTCTTGGTATAGTTGAAACAACTAAACTTCTAGCAAATCTACTTTTATTTGATATTATTTCAAGATGATTTGTATGTGTTGCATCAATTCCAGCAGGTGCAATTAAGTCTTTTAATGTTTTTTTATTTCCATCTATGATTCCAACTTTCTTTTCTTCAGTAACTTCTTTCTTTTCTTCAGAATTCTTACGATTCATAAGTTTCATAAAATCATATCTCCTTTTTTCAATCTTTTGTTTTAGGATTTTTTCCTTTTTATCGCTCTTTTAAGCTTCTTTTCTTCTTCTTCCTCTTTTAGTTTTTTCTTCTAGCTCTTTTTTATTGCTTTGTGTTTCTTTACTTGCATTTTCTTTTTTAGGCTCTTCACTTCCATATTTATTAATTTCTTTTTTCGTTCCCTCTAATAATTCTTTATCTATTTCATCACTGTATGCATCAACAACTTCTAAAGCTCTTGCTTTTATTCTCTGTTTTTTTTGTCTTTCTAATGTTCTAACTCTATCTGCTTCAAGCATACTTTCTGTTGCAAGTGTTACCGCTTCATCTTCAATCTCTTGTTCTAGTTTTGCAATTTTCTTTTGCATAATATCTGGTGCTGTTGAATACAAGCTATCATATTCAGCATCTAATGCTCTCTTTAAGTTTAGAACTTCTGCATCATCTCTGTTGTATGCAAAGTATAATAATTCAGCAAGTTCTTCAGAATCTAATATTCTTCCATATACTTCTGCTGTAGCTAAACTACTAATTAATGCCTGTGCCCTTGTATATAGTTCGTTAAAACACATACTATCTAGTTCTTGTTTTGAATAATTGTTTACGTCTGTTCCTAGCTCTGAAGTATAATAAGATACAATAACGTAAGTATTTTGTTGTAATACACTTCTATTTAAACTCATTTTAGCAATATAATTTGATATATCCGTTCCATATTCTAAAACATTAATTTTTCTTCTTCTCTCAAACTCTAATTTTTCTATTGTTTGTTTATTTCCCGATAACTTAGCCTTTTTTATTCTTGCATCTAATACATCAATTTCTTTTTGCATGTCGTTAACTTTTTCTTTATACGAATCAATTATGTCCCTTAAATTTAAGCTTCTTGTTTGAACATATAATTGTACTGGAAATCTCAAAGTATTTAGAAACTGTGTAAATCCATTTTCAACTGCCATCTTCTCATCTTCTGATAGTAAATCATAGTTAACGCCCTTACATTTAATTACCATTACATACTGCTGTCTATTTTTTCTCACAATCATATTATCAATTATGTCGTCAAATTCCATGAACTTTTTAACAGAAGTCTTTCCCTGTGTTCCTTCACTTTTTTTACTTTTTGCTTTTTTATTATCTTCTTGAGAATCTTCTTTTTCTTCTGTTGCTTTTTTATTTTTTAAAATTAAGAAAAATAAGATTCCGCCTAATATTAAAATTGCAAATACTATAATCGCAGTAATTATTTGTATCCAAAAAATAGCACTATTTGTCCCCATCTGATTCTTCCTCCTCTTTTGTTTCTACATATGTATAAATCTTAGCATTGTTCATTTTAAATTTTATATATCTGATAATAATATCATCAATATAGTCTCCCGCAACATTCTTTGTAAATTTGAATGATGTAATTAATGGGATTTTTATTGTTCCTGCTCCAAATCCAAGTAAAGCTGAAATTGCAATCAATATAATTCCTGCCATTTTTAATCCTACAAGACTAAAAATATAATAAAATATGAAGCCAATTCCCGCACCTATTGCTGAGGTAATTAATGATTTAGTAGTAAAAATATATAAAAATCTTCCTTCACCTTTTACGTTTCTAGGTATGTAATGTGTAGACATATTTTATTCCTCCTTCACTTATTAGTTGCATTATTTGCTGACTTGTTTGTTCATTTTCTAAGTTAAAAAGAGTATTTTTTAGTAACGTCCAAATTCCAACTGCTCCATAAATTACTATAATAGAAACAACCAGTCCAATTAATTGTTGTTTTAGTTTTCCTTGTTTGTCAGGACTTGCTGTTATCCACTTTATTCCCATAACAGCTACACAAATAATAACTACCGCATTTGCAATTATTACTAGGATTTTTCCAACTGGTAAAAACTCCTCTTCTGCTTTTTCTATTGGCAATGTACTGTCGGCAGATGCAGAGCCTTTATTTATAAAACTATTTCCTTTTTTAAATATATTGTCTATACTCAAGTCACTTGCATATGATTTATTTGAATTAAAATTCATTACTGATATTAGACATATTGTTACAACAAATAATACTCTAATATATTTTTTTACTATTTTCATTTAATCACCTCATTTTTATTTATTATATTCTAGTTTAAGCATTTTTTCAATATATTTCAACCATACCAAAGCAAATTTAACATTACTGTAATATTGGTTTTATATCTTTATTACGGAAATATGGAATTCTATCTTTTTGTAATATTTTTGTAATAAATATTTTCTAGTTCAGCTTAATATCAACAATTCTGAAGAAATCACATTTCTAGTCTATTGAGTTGATTAATATTTTTTATAATGTTTTTATTTTAAAAAAAACTATTAACAAAATACTCTTATATACTTTGTCAATAGTTTTAAAAAAATATTAAATTATGTTTCTTTTCTTCATTATAAAGCTGTATTTGCAAATTTTGCTATTATTCCTACTAAAGTACTTCCTGACATAAGTAGAAATGCGCCTATGCAATATAATATAAGCTGTTTTTTTAAATCTGCTTTACCTTCTGGCGAAGATACTATATATTTAAATCCTATTATAGCAATCATAATTACTCCTGTAGATATTCCAATTGCTGTTACAATCCAAAGCATTTGACCTGCTCTATCATTTATTGGTTTCGACTCTTCATAATTATAATTATAAATATCTTTCATATCTGCTGCATTTGTAAATATACAATTACTTAATATACAAAATATACATAATGTTATAAAAATAATAAATACTATATGTAATAGTTTTTTCACTCTATTATTTTTCATGATCTCTCACCTTATTGTTGTTTTAATAAATTAAATACTGCTGATGCTATGGTTGGAGCTAGCATTAAGAAGGCTGCACCTAAAATATATACATATGCTTGTTTTTTTAATTCTGCTTTTCCTTCTGGAGATGAAGTAATATATTTTACACCCATATAGGCTATTATGATAACACCTGCTGCAATACCTACAGCTTGTATTACATATAGTATACTTTGAGTAGGGTTCGTTATAGTTGTATCCTCAAGTCCATCTGGCTGTTCAGCTTTTATACTTTTAGAAAACGTATCTATAGAAACATCAGCATTAACAATTCCAGAAAAACTTACCACTATCGAAATAACTACTAAAATAATTAACAAAACTTTAAATAATTTATTATTTTTTACCATTTTATTTTCTCCTTTTCTTAAAGATTTTTCTTATATAATTCTATAATAAACTATTTTCACCTAAAAGTCAACTTTTTTTTGCACATTTCTATTGTTTCACTTATTTGTATTCATTTTAATCATATAACTTTCTTTGCTTCTATATCAAACTAACTCTTTTCTTTTTCCTTTCTCATAATACCTTGCAATTAATTCGTCAAGTTCCACACTAAGTTTATATGTTATACTATAATCGTCTCCATTCAAAATACTCTCATTTAATTTCTTTCTTAATTTACAAATTTCTTCATCTAACATATAACTCACTCTCCTTTTCGTGTTTTTTCTTTTGTATATATTAAAAATACCATAAGTTTGACGCATCGTCAACAAAAAGAACCGATTTTGAGCCTATTTTGTCTTATTTTCGTATTGCATTTTTCTTTATTTTATTACTTTTTTTTGCTCTCTTCTACATTTAATTATTTGCCATACAAAAATGCAACTAAATATTATAAAAATCGCTACAGATAATACTTGAGAAATTCTTATATTGTAAAACATTAAACTATCTGTTCTTATTCCCTCAATAAACATTCTTGCAAATGAATATATTATTAAATATACATTTGCGATCTGCCCTTTATATTTTCTTTTTTTACTTAATATTGCTAAAACTATAAAACAACAAAAAGTTGCTATAGACTCATACAAAAAAGTTGGATGTACATATTTTGTTATTCCATTTTCTACAATTTCCATTTTTAAAAAAGAATTTGTTTCTGTTCCATATGCTTCTCTATTTATAAAATTTCCCCATCTTCCAATTGATTGTCCTAAAGCAACTACAGGTACCACATAATCTATTAAATCTAAAAAATTAATTTTTCTGATTTTGCAAAATACAAATGTTGTAATAGTTCCTCCTATTAACCCTCCATATATTGCAAGTCCACCATTTCTAATATTGAAAACCTGAATTAGATTTCCTTTAAAACTTTCCCATTCAAATATGCAATAATATGCCCTCGCACATATAAAGGAGATTGGTAGAAGGAATAAGCATAAATCTATTATATCATTATACTTTATTCCAAATCTGCCATCATTTTTTTTGCACCATAAAATTCCGAGTATAATTGCTGCTACAATTAATATTGCATACCAGTATATATCTAATCCAAATATAGAAAATGCTACATTTGAAATTTCAGATGTTTTTAATACCATATCTATTCTCCCTTTATTACGGCTACAGCCATATTTTCATCTTTAAATGTCTCTTTTAAAATCTGCTGTGCATATTCTCTTGTAACTAGTTTATATTCCTCTAAGTAGTCAAAACTGTTAATTTTCTTCATATAATCAGCTAGAAACATTCTTGCAATATTTGAAATTTGATTGTATTCCATTACATATTCTCCGTATATTTTTTTCTTGATCCTTTCAAATTCTTCATCTGGAATCCCATTTTCTTTATAATTTTGTACTGTTTCTTTTATTTTTTCAGCTACAATTTTCGGATCTTTTGTTTGTCCTGAAATTATTGCATGCGCATATTGTTTTGAAAATTCAAATGATTTATCTGGTTCTTCCATTATAATTCCTGTTTCATATAGTTCTTTATATAATTTTGAACTTTTTCCAATAATTAAATTTAGCAGAATTTCTATAGCTATATGTTTTCTTACAATACTTTCATTGTGAACTTGTTCATCTTTATATCCAACTGCAAAAAGTGGCATACTTACTTCCATTACTTTTTCGTTGTATTTTTTATTTATCCCGTTTTCTTCTGGCTCATAAATACGCTTTATTTCTCCTTGGTTTTGCTTTGGCTTTAATCTCTTTTTAACTTCTTTTAAAATTTCTTCTGGAACAAAGTCACCACAAATAACCATAACCATATTTGACGGATGATAAAATGTATCATAACATTTTTGTAAAACATCTGGTGTTATTTTCGAAATAGATTCTACAGTTCCTGCAATATCTATTTTTATTTCATTTTTCTTATATAAACAGTCTAAAATTTGCATATATAACTGCCAACCCGGGTCGTCGTCATACATTCTAATTTCTTGACCAATTATGCCTTTTTCCTTTTCTACATTTTCGTCTGTAAAATATGGATTTTGTACATAATCCATAAGTTCATCTAATCCCTCATAAAACTTATCTGTACATTCAAATAAATACGCTGTATGGTCATTTGTTGTATACGCATTTGCGTCTATTCCAAGTGCCATTAATGTGTCCAAACTATTGGTTCCGTTAGATTGTTCAAACATTTTATGTTCCAAGAAATGCGCAACACCATCTGGAATATAAACTTCTTCATTTGTATTTGGCATTATAAAATGATTATCAATTGAGCCAAAATTAGTACCCCATATTATATATTTTTTATTTGTTGTATTCTTAGGGATTATAATAACAGTTAGTCCATTTTCAAGCTTTTCAATATAAGCTTTTTCTTTCACTCTTAAACTTTCTATTAATTTCACTTTTTCCTCCTTTTAGAACAGCAAGAATATTTATTAATAATTAATATTTCAAGCCATCTTAATTTAATTTACAAATCTTTTAATCTTAGTTTCTTAAAAAGTAAATAGTATTTATATCTATTTTTTTGGCTACTTCATTTATTTGTTTTGGTTGAACTTTCCTTATGTTTTCCACATATTGTTCAATATCTGTGGATTTTCCAGCTAATTCTTGACCAAAGTAGTATGTTATTTCTGCATCTTGAGAATCTGGAATTCCATTTACTGTTGATATAATTAACTGTTTTGCATTTTCAACTTCTTGCTCTTGAAATTCTGAATTTTTCATATCATCTAATTGTTCTTTTATTAAATTTAAGGCTTTTTCAAAATTGTCTATTTCAATTCCTGCTCTTATAATAATATTATTTTTTTGTCTTAAATAGCTTGAGCTTGCTGTATACGCAAGACTTGCTTTTTCTCTAACATTTTGAAACAATTTAGAATTAGCACTTCCTCCTAACAAAATATTATATACGGAAACACAATATTTTTCATCTTCAGTAATATTTTTTATATCTAAACCAATTACCAATTTACCTTGATTTACTTGTAATTTATCAATTATCTCATTTTCTTGTTTATCTTCTTTTTCTTCATTCTTTTCACTAATTTCATAAATTGCTTTTCTAGGTTGTATGTTTTTAATTGACAAGTTTTCCTCTAGTTTATTTTTTACCATTTCATTAATATTTCCTGAAACAAAAATATCAATTTTACATTCATTAATTAAAGTCTTATAGTAATCATATAAATTTGCAGAGTTTATGTTTTCTAAATCTTCTATATATCCAAATTTATACAATCCATATGGCTTGTTTTTATACATCTCCTCTATGCATCTTTCATATGCATATTTTGCTTTATTATCAATTTTGGCTTGTATTATTTGTTTCAAATTTTCCTTTTCACTATTAACATACTCATTTTTAAACTCGTTATTAACTATTAAAGGGTTAAATACAATATCCATTAATACTTCGATTGACTTTTCTATAAGATGTTCATCATTTGGAACAAACTCGTCATTTAAAGACTCTAAATAAAACTTTAAAACTTGGTTATTTCCTGTTTTTTCTATGCCACAGTCGAATCCTGCACCATACATTTCTTCTAGTACTTTGCTAATTTCTTCTTGTGTTTTTATTTTACTACTACCTCTTCTTAAAACCATAGGAACTAACGCACCTTTTGTTATATTTTCTCTTGTAAGTGGTGTAGATAAAAAAACTGCACATAAGTTTGTTTTAAACTTATCTGTTTTAATTTCATGTAAAGTTACACCTTCTTTTAAGATTGTTTTTACATCTTTCATATTATCCCTACCTTCATTCAACATTTAGGTTTTTATGCAGGTTTAACCTATAAACCCTTAGAAGTTTTAATACATTTATTATTATAATATAATATGGAAAATATATACAAGTAAATTTTAAAAATAAAAGCAACTTCATTTAAAAATTACATTTTAGTAATTTTTATGAAATTGCTTTATAAAGTCATTTATAAAATATATTGTCTATATAAATATTTTTACCCAAGCATTGATTTTACAACTTCATTTATTGTTTTTCCATCTGCTGCAACTCCTATTTCTTCTTTTGCTTGTTTCATTACTTTTCCCATATCTTTCATTGTTGTTGCTCCAAGTTTTTGTATTATTTCCTTTATTTTTTCTTCTAATTCTTCTTTTGACATTTTTTTAGGTAAATACTCTTCTAAAACTTTTATTTCTTCTTCTGCCTGCTTAACTAAATCTTCTCTTTGAGCTTTTTTATATTCAGCTAATGCATCTTCTCTTCTTTTAGCTTCTTTAGCAATTATCTCTAATATTTTTTCATCGCTTACTTCTATATTTTGATCTTTTTCAATTTGTAAAATTGCTGCTCTTACCATTTGAACAACATTTTTCCTATTAATATTTTTTTCTTTCATTGAATTTTTTAAATCTTCTAATAATCTTTCTTTTAACATATTTTTCCTCCTTGCAAAATAGGCATTTCCACTTTATTTGGAAATGCCTACAATATATCTTAAAATTTTCTTTTTCTAGCAGCCTCTGATTTTTTCTTTCTTTTTACACTAGGCTTTTCATAGTGTTCTCTTTTACGTACTTCTTGTAATACTCCGTTTCTAGCACATTGTCTTTTAAACCTTTTAAGAGCGTCTTCTATATTACCATTATTAACTTTAACCTCTGACATGAATATTCCCCTCCTTCCGGCATTTTAAAACCACCTTGCACGGGATGCTAATTTTAAGGAGAGCTTCGCAAGTTTTTCTCCTTAATGTACGGTAATTATTATACTCTAATCTGGTTAATATTGTCAATAGTTACTATTCAATTTTTTATATAATTGATTTAATATATTAAAATCTATACCACAAATCTAATAATTATCAATAAAAATTTCAAGTTATAATACATAAAATTAAGTTGTTGTATGATTATCAAATTATTGCATTTTTTATATTCTAATTACATTTCCAGCATAAATTAAATTTGGATTTTTTATTCGATTTAGTCTAACTAATTTGGCAACTGTAGTATTATATCTTCTAGCAATGCTATATAAGGTATCTCCATATCTTATTGTATAAAATGTTAAACTATTACTTTCGAAATTATTACTTGAGGCTACAGGTATAGTAAGTCTTTGCCCAACAAAAATATAATTTGGATTCTTTATTTTGCTTGCCTGTGCAATAGCTTTTACAGTTGTATTATATCTTTTAGCAATTCCGTATAATGTATCTCCTTTTTTTACATAATACGTTTTACTACTTATATTATTAGTATCACGTTTTCCCGGTACAATTAGCGTTTGGCCTATATAAATAAGATTTGGATTTTGAATATTATTTAATTCTACAAGTCTTTGTACTGTTGTTTGATATTGTTTTGCAATTCCGTATAGAGTATCTCCTTTTTTAACAATAATTTCTGATGTTATTCCATCATCTGTATTATTTGGTTTTTGAACAACTGGTATCTCTGATTTATCATTAAGCAAAATATTTTGTGTAAATTTATTTTTGTCCACATATCCATCAATTCCACGTACTGTCCCAGTATCTGTATATTGAAATCCAGTCCATGTATTCCAGTTTCCGTTACTTAAAGGCTCATTTACTCCATATTCAGCAACCCATAATGGATAATTCGTTATTTCTCCATTAAATGTATTTGTTGCATTATATGTATCGCTATATACTATAACTTCTTTTTTGCTTAGTTCCCTTACTGTATTTATAAATGCTATTGCAATATCATTTATTTGTTGTTTACTTAAGTTTCCAAATGACTCAAAATCCATTGCAAGTCTACAGTCAATTTGTTTTCCACCAATTACTGAAACAAAAAATTGGCCCTGCTTTTTTGCTTCTTCTATCGTGCGGGCTGTTAAATAGTGGTAACAACCTATATATAGACCATTTTCTTTAGCTTTTTGATAATTTCTTTCAAACTCTGAATCAACATAACTGTTTCCTTCACTTGCTCTTATATATACAATTTTTATTCCATCATTACTTACATCTCTAAAATTTATATTTCCTTGCCACACGCTTACATCAATTCCATTGAATATTACATTTCCATCAGGGCCAAATGCACACACTTGTAATTGAATAATTAATAAAATTAATATAGTAAGAAACATGCTTAAAGTCGATTTTCTTATATTCCTCATAAAAATAACTCCTCTCATAATAATTTATATTATTTTATGAAAGGAGTCCTTATTATGACTCATAGAATATTTCTATAATCCCATTTTTACTATTATTAGATTTTTTCTCCACATTCTGAACAGAATTTGCTATTTTCAGAAAGTTTTGTTCCACATTTTGGACAAAATTTTGCCTTTGGCTCTTCTGGCCTTTTTGTTCCACAATTTACACAGAAATTTCCATCTCCTGTATGGTTACATTTTGGGCATACCCATTCATTATTTGTATTTTGGTTTATTTCTTGTTTGGCTGTGTTATTTGTTTGATGTGTTTCTTGTTGATTTTGATTATTATTTTGTGTGTTTTGCCATGGTCCTTGTGTTGCAGCTCCCATCATTCCTCCAGTTGCCATATTCATAACTCCAATTCCCATAAATCCATTTGCAGCACCGTTTTCATTTTTGGCTGCATCTTGAACAGCATTTGCATATGCTCCAACAAGTTTTCCTTGTTGCATATATTGGTTTGAACTTAATTCGTAATCATCTATTTTTTTAGATGATGCATCATCTAATGTTACTGCTTTTACAACAAATCCAACAATTGAAATACCTCTTCTTCTTATCGGTTCATCAAACACTTTTTCATCCATTAATTGTTTAATTTCATCTGTTTTGCTTGGCAATTCAAGCACTGGAACCTTATTATCTGTATTTCCTAATTCATTCAATACGTTTTGGAATGAACTTACAACCTCTGAGCGCATTTGTTCTAATAATGCATCTTTTCTATATACATCTGCTGTTCCAGCTATTTCACTCATAAATACAGCTGGATTGGAAATTTTAAAAGTATATTGTCCATAGCATTTTACTTCTACTCTCATTGGAGTTAAACTTCCAGTCATTTGGTTTGGAATTGCATGTGACCAATCTTGAAATGGGACTGGTGCAGGTGTTCCATAATTATTATTTATTATTTCTTTTGTATTAAAGAAAAATACTGCTTGTTGTTTTGCTGTTGCACCATTATATGTAAATCTTTGCCACATTTCTTTGAATACATCGCCAAATTGTCCTGCAAAAAATGATGGTGTAGATGAACTGTCAAATGTGTAAAATCCTTCTTCTGCTGTTGCATCAATTATTCTACCATTATCGTAAATAACAGCACATTGTCCAGGTCCAACAATAATTGTACTTTTATTTGATATTACTCCATTTGGAGTAGTCTTTTTCATCATTAGAATGTCGTTTCCTAAATCTTCACATCTAATTGCTTCTTTCCATTGATCTTTAAATGTGCTACTTACAGCACCCACTGCGGCTTTAATTAACCCCATATATATTCCTCCTTTAGGCTTTTATAATTTCTTTATTTTTATATTTTACGATTTTTATTGTATCACATTTTTCCTATTGTTGCAATGAATTTTAGTATTATTATATTGACTTGGTTTTAAGTTCACTATTTTCCAATCTATCCCGTGTTGACTTTTTATATGTTCTTATATATAATTTATATTCAGAAGGAGGTTTTTTTATGGAAGAAAATCAAAATGAAAAACAAAGTAAAAACATAAAAAAATTAATACCTATAATAGTAGCAGTGGCTCTTGTAATTATATTACTATTATCTGGATTATTTTTTATGATAGGACGTGGAAATAATGATACTAAAAATCTTGCATTAATTTTTGACCCAGATAAGCCAATACCAGTTAAAATTAATAATCAATATGGTTATATCTCTGCCAAAAATGGAAAAACAATAATTGATGCGAAATTCAAATCAGCAAGCTCTTTTTATGGAGATTACGCTAGTGTTACATATGAAGAAAGTGGTTCAACAAAGTATGGTATTATAGATAAAAAGGGAAATATAAAACTATCTTCTAAGTTTTCTAGTGGAATAAAAGTATTATCTGAATATGGATTATTTATTATTGATGATGTTTTGTATAACAACAAACTAAAGGCGATAACAGATGAAAATATAAAAGTTAAATACGCGGATAACGGATATGTATGCTACACTAAATCAAATAAAGAAGGAAAAAAAGTTGAAGCTGGTATTTTAAATTCAAAAGGTAAGAAAATATATTCTTATAAATTCAAAGACTCTGAAGATTATTTTTCTTGTTCTGTTTCTAATGTAAATGAAGCCCTAGACGAAACTTATGCTGTTGCAAATGTTAATAACAGTAAATATGCAATTATTAATTTAAAGAATGGTAAGGTAGTCTATAAATATTCAGATAAGTATATTTCGGCTGATGAAGATAATATATTTAAAATTTATTCAAGTGATAAAAATACATTAGAATCAACTATATGCATTTCTAAAAACAAGATTGCATATGAAACAACAGATAAAGTTGACATATCTTACTATGATTATTCTAAGAAGATATTAGAAATATATAATTCTTCTGCTGATTATTCTAATCGTTATTCATATTATGATTTAAAAAATTCATCTGTTTTAAAAGAAAAACCTGAAAAATCATCTGAAGATACTCTTGCAAGTTTGACAGGATATTCTTCTTATTCAAGTAATGGAAAACATGGTATTATGAAAGGCGAAAAGATTATTTTATCTTGTGAATATGATGATATTGAATTTTTATCTCCAACAACATTTAAATATTTAAAAGATAAAAAACACCAAGAATTAGTTTTAGCAGAAAAAAATAACGAGTTTTTATTAATTAATTTAAAAAATAAGAAAACAATTACATCATTCAAAACAAATTCTGTAACAAGCTACAGTACAAGTACTTTTATTAAAGGAAAAATTAAAGGATCAGATGAATACTTTGTTTATAATTTACTTACAGGAAAAACTATGAACTTTGATAGTTCTTCAACAATTTCTGTTTATTCAAATTACATCACAGTATCAAAGGATGGTTCAATAACTTATTACAATACAGATTTAAAGGAAATCTACAAAATATAATAAGCTAATAAATTAATTGAATGTTTAAACTTAAATTAAATAAAGACCTTTTTATATAAACAAGAGCTTATATAAAAGGTCTTTATTTTTTGTTATGCTCCAACCACTTCAAAATCTGAAATTAAAAAGTTATACTTTTTATAAAATTCATTTTCATTTTTGGGCATTTGTAAACAATCTCTTACTTCTACATCATAATTTTTTAATTGATTTACTTGCTTTACAAGATTTGTAATAATACTATTTTCTATTTCTTCTTTGCATTCTTCTAGTACTACAATAACGTCTTGTATGTATAAATATTCCTTTTCTTTTTTTATTCTTCCAATTCCAACTATTCTATCTCCTCTATAGGCACATACTGCTGTAATTGTTTCGTTTAATTCTTTATCTAGCTGGTTTATATCATATTTATTTGTTTCAGATATTCTTAGAATATCAAAAAATTCAATTTTACTTGGTAATTTATTAATATACTGTATAAACATCTCTATCTTTCCTTTCTCTTTTGTTTAAGATATATTATACATATATTATTTCGAAAAATAAAGTATTAATTTAAATTTTTTGTATTTTTTTGTCATTTTTTATAAAAAGTAGTAATAAAACATCTAATTTTGTTTCTATAATTAGCATATTTTTAATTTACTCCTACTTATTTTTATATCCGGGCAATATTCTTTTACAATTAATTTAACAATATCTTCTTGTGCAGGTGTTACTTTTGGTCCTAATAAGATTTTCATTTGCTTTAGTATATCAGAATCAATTTTAAGGTAAAATCTTCTACATGGAACAATAGTATTTGGATTTTCAAGTAAATCTCTTAACTCATGTATTACCTGTGATGTTTCCTCATTTGTTCTTGCATTTTTTGTACTTTGAATTTGTCTAACTTTTTTTAAATATTCTAAATTCCATGGTACCATAAGTACACCATATCTACATTCTTCCTGGAAACTCCAATTACTCCTTTTATATTTCCCAAGTTTAGAAAAATCATATTTTAATAAATTTTTTGACTCAATGTTTTTTATTTTGGGATATAAAAGTTTTTCATTATCTGTGTATTCAATATCAAAAAGTTTAATTCCTTCATCAATTGCAACCATTTTTGTTTCATTGTACAATTCGTTTACATCTATGTATTCCATAGTATTTTCCTTAAAATAATATTCATCAGCATTGTATGAAAATTTTTCAAATGGAAAAATCGGAAGTTCAATTCTTACCCCCTTCATATCCTGAGAATACATCGTCCACAATGGAATAGACTCTTTACTACTTTTATTCCAGCAACTCACATAATAAAATCTGCCAAAATTTTTTAAATCCTCTGTTTCCATTTCTTCCATATCATCTACATTCTCTAAACTACTAAAACATATACTTTTTGTTTTTAAAATTAACAATAAATTTTCTATACTTGTATAATGATATAAATGTCTTTCCACTATTCTTACTCCTTTTTTTCTTATTTATCTTTCTTCATTATACTACTTTTCGTAAATTATTGAAATATTCTTTTTTATTTTCTTTTAGCTATAACATTAAATGTGTGCCAATGTTTCATTTTACCTAAGCCAGTTAATTTATCTTCTTCTATTTCCTTAAATCTTATTATTTCAAATTCCTTAAATAGATCTACTACCTGCTCTTTTGTTAAAAATGTCATTTTAGGTCTAGTACTATACCAGTCATCATTTTGTCCAAAAAAGTTGCCTACAAAATATCCATTAGGTAATATGCTAGTTTTTATTTTATTCCACATTTCTTTAAACCTTTCTTTGTTGCAAAATGGTAAACTATAATTTGAAACTATTAAATTACTCTCTTCTAATTGAAGATTTTCAAAATCTTGTATTTGAAATTTGAATTTTTTTAATTCTTCTTTACTAAGTCTATCAGATATTCTTTTTTCTACATCTTCTCTATCGATTGCAAGAACATTCCATTTATTTTTTATTAGATATACTGTGTCGTTTCCTGCTCCACATCCTAAATCAATTGCATTACCTGGACTATTTTGTATATAATCAATAAGGTATTTCACATTATTTCTTGGTTTATCTGATTGTGAGTTATCATAATACCTATTACTATTTTTTTCTCTTATTTCTTTAAATGCTAAATTACGTTCTTCAGTATTCAATTCGGCTATTGGTACCATTTTTTTACCATTTATATTTGAAATCTTTCCCATCAAAATCTCCCCCTTTAGTATAAATTATACCATATAAGTTTAAACTTTGAGTTATATATTTTAAACTTGTATGGTACCTTATTTATTTTTAGTATTTATCTTTTAGTAATGTGTGGCTATTATATTACCTTTTTGTTGTTATGCCAATTTTATACGCTTTAGCTATTTTGTTTATTAAAAACAAGTAAGACAGATTTCTGTCTTACTTGTTTTTAAATTTGATATAGTTTGTCGGATCTACATCATTTCCATATCCACTAGATTTTCTAATTTCAAAATGTAAGTGATGTCCTGTTGAACTTCCTGGGTTAGGATCAGATTCTGGAGCTCCTCCCTCTAATCCAATTACTTGACCTTGTTTTACAGTATCTTTTACTTTCACATCTATTCTTGATAAATGTGCGTAGAAGCTATATATTGTTTCCCCATTAACAATATGCTTTATCTCTACACAGTTGCCATATCCGTTTTGTACTCCTGCAAAAGTTACTTCACCATCTGCTACTGCTAGTATTTCTGTATGATGTACTCCTGATATATCTATACCTGTATGTTTCTTTATAACTCCCGTTATTGGGTGTTTTCTCGTACCATAACTTGATGTTATTGTGTAGTTGCATGTAATTGGCAATATAAAGTTTTGTTCACTTGTTGTTTTTATTGATGCGCTTTTCATTATTTTTTTTGTTGCTTTGTTTGGATTAACCCATTCTATTGTTTCTGCTTTTTTACCATAGTTTTTCTTTAAGATATCTCTATCTAATTTATTTACTACTCCATCCTCATTTAAATCATAAATTGCTCTAGTTTCTTTATCTTCATCTGTAATAATTTCCCCATAATTATTATTCAATGCTACTAAATCATCTATTTCAATTTGTTCTTCAAATGTTGATTTTTCATTATTTTTAACTACGTTTCCAGCTATTAATTTATGCTCATCTAATATAGTTTCTTCACCTTTTATAACCTCAATTCCTGTAACTTTATAATTTAGATATCCATCTTTGCATGCTACTAAATCATATTTTCCACTTTCTTCTATTGTAATATAAAATGTTCCATCTTCTTCTGTTTCCATCTGTTTTACAGGGTTGCTTGCATCTGTTGATTTGTATAATTTAATTGTTGATTTGTATTTTTCTTCTGTATTTTCTGTTAGTATTCTTCCTGATATACTTGCTACTTTTCCTATTTTTATAGTGTATTGTTTTTCTTCTCCTGCTTCTGATGTTACAGTGTAATTTACAAATGTTATATCTCCTGTAAGTGTTGCTGTTGTTGTTAATTCTCCTTTTGATGTTTGGTCACCTAATCTTATTGTTGAATATTGGCTTTCTGGAGTTATTTTTAATGTAACTTCACTTGTTTCTTCTTTTGCCATTATAAAGTAGTTTCCATCTTCGTCTATTACTGCTTCTTTTGTTACTTGTTTATCATTGTCTTCATATGTTCCTTCCACTTTTGCGGTATTGTTATTTGTAGAAAGCCTTGTAATTACCAATGTACTATTTTCAACTGTTTCATCTGCTGAAACAACTGATATTGGTACCTCTATAGTTCTTTCTGCTGTCTTAGTATCTATATCTAGATTATATTCTTTTCCACCTAATTCATATTCCAGTGTATTTGCTATATCTACAGTTGCATTAGCATCATTTGTTACGACTTTTATTGTTCCTGATGTCGCAGTGTCTAATATGCTTACATTATATTCTCCATTTTCGTCTTTGCTTAATGGTTCTCCATCATAGCTTACAATTGCACTTGTATCATTTGATAGTCTTTGTAATATAATGTTGTATGTTTCTACTGTCTTACCATCTGTTGCTGTTACTACTACTGGGACTGTTATTTCGTCTTGCTCTAGTTTTAAATCTACCCATGCTTCTGAATCATTCATAACAGTGTCATTGTCACCTATTTTTACACTAGCATATGGATATTCTGTTGTTACTTTTATTTTTGCTTTATTTGCTAATTTCTTAATATTTTTTCTGTATATGTCTGGTCTGTCTTGGTCTGGAAGAATTTTTACATCATTTACTACTACTTGTGTTACTTTGACATTTGATGATTTTTTGATTAATAGTAATTGATATTTTTGTGTTGTACCAGTTTCTGACGTTACAGTAAATGGTATTGTTTTTCCGTCTTGACCTTCTTCTAATGTTGAATATGTTGTTATACTTCCAACTGCTGTATTTTCGTTTATTTCTATAGTTGAGTTTGTATTTCCAGCCATTATAAAGATTTCATGTTGCTCTATGTCTTTGTCTACTACTGCTTTGTATGTATTTGTTTCTTTGTCATAGTCTGTTATTTCTACATCGTCTACTATTAAAGAATCTACTGCTGTTGATTTATCGATTTTTTCAAGTTCTATATATTCAACATTTGTTATTCCTGTTTGACTTCTTATTGTTATTGGTATTACTGTTATTTTGTCACTTCCAAGTTCTACTGCTTTTTCACTTTGTGTTTGTTCCTCTTCATTTAATGCTATTCTTACATAAGCATATTGATTGTTTGATATAGCCTTAATTACTGGTTTTTTATTGTCTTCTACTGTTGTTCTATATCTTCCTGTTTTTTTATCTTTTTCTAACTCATTTCCATTTACATATACATTCTTTAAAGAATTATCACTTGATTCTTTTATAATTTCTAGTGTATATTGTTTATCCTCTCCAGCCTCCGAAACAATTGTTATTGTAACATTCGTTTTTTCTTCTGGTAGTGTTTGGATAAAGTTTAATGGGTTTCCAATTTTTTGGCTATCTCCTAAGGTTACTTTAATATTTGATAATTCACTTTTTGCTGTAACATCAACAGTTGCTTGAACTGCGGATTCTTGTACAAAACTTCTATATGTTTTATCATCTATCTTTGTAGCCTCTAGGTTGTTTACTCTTATTGTTCCAACATTGTTGTCTCCAGATTTTACAGTTATGTATAATTGATATTCATATTCTGTTCCATCTGCTGCTGTTAATTTAACAGGGACTTCTAAATATTGTCCTTCCGCAATGCTTTGTATTGTTGCTTGTTGTTCTCCTACTGATGATGTTCCTCCATTTATTTCTATGCTTGTTGTCTCTTCTTGTGCTTTTGCATAAATGTCTACATATGTTGGTACATTACCTATTGTTATTTCGTAGTTTCCATCATCACGTTTTTTAGCTTCTTTTCCTCTTACTTGTAATTTTTCTAGTTCAATGTCTGATGAGAATTGTGAAATTGTAATTGTTCTTGTTTCTTTTTTGCCTTCTTCTGAAGTTACTGTAAATGTAATTATCTTTTTACCTACCCCTGGTAAATTGATATTGTCAACTGTTACTGTTTTTTGTCCACTATGTTCAACTTCGTCAATTGTTGTATTGACTTCAGTTTTTTCACTTTCTGCTACAATCTCTAATGTTGTTGTGTCTAGTGTATTTTCTAATGTTATATTGTAGTTTTTGTGTTTTTCGTCATATGTTAATGTAATATCTGTTCCATTTACTTTTATAGTTTCTACATTTAAGTTATTGTCTTTTCTGTAGATTTTTACTGTTTTTATTATCTCTTCCCCATTTTGAGATTTAACTGTAACTTTAACTTCTTTTGTTTCTTCTGGATTGATTTCATATTCTTGAGTTTGTGTATTTTCTACACTATATTCACCATTATCAAATTTAATAGTTGCATATTCATTTTCTGCTTTAACTTGTAATTCATATTTTTCTGAATCTACTGTGATTACTTGTGTTTCATAAGTTTGTGTGTCTGTGTTTTCTGTTAAAGTTTCCCCATTTACTTTAACATATTCTATGTTGTTGTTTGTAGATTTTTTAATTAGGTTTAATATGTATGTACTTGTTTCTGCTTCTTTATTTGGATTGCTTACTATTATTTTATATGAATCTGTTTCATATTTCATATCTTGCGTAAGAGTTATTGTTCCCACTTGTGATATTATTAGTTCATTATCTTTGTATACACTTACTTTTGCTAGAGTATTATCTGGTGTTATTTCTATATTTGCAGTGTTGTCTGCGTCTACCCATCCATTGTAAATAATTTCACTATTGTCTTGTAACCTTGCAATTTCTCCGTCTGTTTTTATTTGTGCTAATCCTGTGCTAAATTTCTTTGTTACTTCAATAGTGTATGTTTTAGTTGTTTCCCCATCTTCTGCTAAAACATCTATTGTGAATGAGTTTATTTGACTTATGTCAATAGATTTATTTTCTATTTTGTTTGGTGTATATTCAGTTTCTGTTCCTAATTTTATCTTAGCATTTTCATCTTTTGTTATTGCATCAATTGCAAGTGTTTGTAGTCTGTCATCAACTTGTACTTCGTATGTAGATGATGTTATTTTTGAAACCTTTTTGATGTCTTTTCCTTTTATTTCTGCTATATCTGTATTATTAGATTCTTTTTCTATTTTTAGTATTTCTGCTTTTGTTGTTCCATCTTCTGCTTCTATTAATATGTTTACTTCTGTAATTTCATCTAATAGTGTTACTGTTGATGTATTATTTCCTACATTTTTTTCTCCACCTGCTATTGATATTTTTGCTTTTTCATCTTCTGCTGTTACAGTGATATTTGCAGTTTCTGTCCTTTTTGTTTTAACATGATATGTTCCATCTTCTTGAACAGTTGGTTCATATTCTGTTTTGTCTTCTGTTTCTACTTTTATACTTGATATATTAGTGTTTCCACTTAATCTGTTTATTGTTAATAATTTTTCTTCTGTATTTTTTCCATCTTCTGACACAACTTTTATTGTATATTCAGTTTTGTCTTCTGTTATTTTTCTTTTTATTGTTACTTGGTTTGTGTCTTGTGTTTCGCTATCAACTGTTACTTTTGCATTGTCATTTTGTGATTCAACTCTTATTTCTGCATCTGTAATTGTTGATTTAACATTTGCTATATAGTTTCCGTTTTCGTCTGGCTCTATTTCTTGACCATTTACTTGTACTGTTCCTATATTTGCAATGCTTGATTTTTCTATAATTGCAAGGTCATATGTACTACTTTCAATTCCGTTTTGTGCTGTTACTGTAATTGGTACAATTGTTTCTTTTCCTGATTTATTTTCTGTTGCTTCTACTGTTCCTGCTTTTGTAACATCTCCAGCTTTTATTCCTAGTGTTATATTTGCTAAATCATCTGTTGATTTTACAATTATATCATATGAAGATAATTCATTGTCGACTTTTATTTCATATCTTCCTTTTGTTGAATTATAACTTGCTGACTCATTTCCTACTGTAACTTCTTTTAATCCTGTTTCTGCTGGTAATGTGTTTATTTTTAATGTGTATTGTTTTTCTGTTCCATATTCAGTTTTTACAGTTATTATTGCTTCTGTTAAACTTGAATCTAATGTTATTTCTTTTGTTGCTTCTTTCAATGAATACTTGTCTTCTCCTATTTTTACATTAGTGTTCTCATTTACTGCTGTTGCTTTTACTTTTAAAGTTGTTACTGCATTTTGTAATTGTACTTCATATGTGTTTTCTTCTGTTTTTGAAATTTCTGCTGGAATATCATCATTTCCTAATAATTCATTTATTGCAACTTCGTTTAATTCTGCATTATCTGAACTCCTAATAATATTTATAGTGTATTCTTTTTCTTTTCCGCCGTCTGCAGTAATTACTTTTACTGGTACTGTAGTTTCTTTTTCTGTTAATGATATTGTTTGTGTGCTTGTTCCAATTTGGTAATTTCCTGCATCTATATTATCTTGTCCTACAGCTATCTTACTTTCAGTATTTATACAGTTTATTGTTAAATTTGTAGATGTATATGTGCTTAAAACTCTTATTTCATATTTTGTATCCTCAACTTTTTCTGCTTCTCTTATTGTTGTTTCGTTTACTGCAAAAATATCTTTTAATCCTACTTCTGTGTCTCCACGTTTTATAATTAAAGTATATTTTTCGTTTCTTCCTGTTTCATTGTTTTTTATTTGGATTTTATATGCATTTGTTTCTGCATTTACTTCTACTTCTTTTTCTATTGTCGCTTTTTCTTCTGTAAAGTCTGCAAGAGTAATTGTACTTTCTGTATCTTTTGCTGTTATTTTTACTGTAGCATTGTTGATGTCTGTGCCTACATATGCTGTATATACATTATTAATTTCTTTTATGGTTTTTCCTTCTACTTGTAATTCTTGTATTTTACTGTTTGTTCTTTGTTTTTTTATTGTTAATGTATATTCATTTTGTTTTGTGCCATCTTCGCTTTCTACTTGTATTGTTGCTGATACCATATCTAATACTGTTTGTATGTCTTCTTTTATTGTACTTTCTTGTTTTTCTCCGCCATTTATTCCAACTTTTGAAGTAGTAAAGTTTGCTGTTGCTTCTATAGATGCTAAATCTATTTCGTCTGTTATAATTACTTCATAGTTTTTATCATCTATTTTTGTTGCTTCTTTTCCATTTACCATTACTTTGTTTAATGTTGCAAGATATTCTTTTGTATATACTTTTAATGTATATGTTTCTTCTTTGCCTGATTCAGATGTTATTTTTAATGGTATTTCTTTTACTGGTTCTTCCATTTCAAATGTATATGTTTGCTCATGTTCTTCTTTTGCTTGTCCATCTATGCTTACATATGCTTTTTCATGGTTTGTTGTAACTTTTACAACATTTTCACCTGTACTTGGAACTATAGTCTCATATATTTTGCTTTCTTTTTCTGTTATTTGTTCTTCTGCGCCAACATCTGCTTTTTGTATCGTTACATTTTTTATGCTATTGTCATTGCTAACTCTTACTATTGTTAGTGTGTAATTTACTTCATTTCCAGCTTCTGTTTTAACTATAAATGGTACTTCTGTTTCATTATTTAAAATGTCTATTTCTTTTGTAATTATTCCTTTTCCCCAAGTTGCTCCGTTGTCTATACTAATTTGGTCTGTTCCAAGTTTTGTTTTTATTTGTACTTGTGATTTTGTAGTGTCTTCGTCTACTGGAACTTTTGCTTTGTATTTAAAGGCTTCTGTAACTTCTGCTTCTGCTCCTGTTGCTGTTATACTTTCTATTCTGTCTGTATCTACAGGTACAACTGCTCTTGTTCCTTGTTTTTCTTCTCCTGTTACTTTATCTGTAACTATAAGTTGTGTTGTTCCAAGACTTGCACCTTGAACTTTTCCATTTTCTAGGATTGACAAAATTGCAGTATTTTCTGCATCCCATTTATATTCATCCAATTCTTTATTCTTGTCTCCAAATACATTAAATGTTTTTGCTTTTATATTAATATCTTCTATTTCATTAATTTCTAAAGTATTATTTTCTGGATCTATTTCAAAATTTCTGTCTCCAACCAATGTATGTACAATACTATTGTATTTTGTTGTACTTTGATCGTTATCACTTGTTCCATTTCCAAGTTCTCCACGTTTGTTATCTCCCGCAGAATATATAAATCCAGTATTTGAAATTATAAATGTGTTGTTATATCCTGCTCCTATTCTAAATACATTAGTTCCATTTTCTAAAACTTGTGTAGGATTTGAAACTTCTTCTGTAGAGTTTAATCCTAATTGTCCATTTATATTTTCTCCCCATGTATATGCTTTTTCGTCTACACTTTGATACATATTTACGTTGTTTTGAACAGATATATCAATTGCATTTTTGATGTTTGAAACTTGTGATAGCTTTCCATCTTGATATTTATAAATAGTTCCATCTGCTCTTAAAATTAGTAAATAGTTTGTTCCTACTTCTACTTTTACTGCATTTGTTACTCCTGGGATATATCCATTTAATATTTTTCCCATTCCATATACTTGTCCATTTGTTGTTACAAATGCAGATTCACCTTTTCCTGCAGAAATTTGTATAATAGTGTCTCGTGGCATAGATATAACTACTGGTTTACTTGTGTCTTTTCCTATATATTTTGATGATAATTCTCCATTTGCATTTGAACCCCATCCATATACAGTTCCATAACTGTCTAACGCTATAGAGTGTGTTTCACCTGCTGAAATTGATGTTATATCTGTTAAGCCTTCTATTTGGACTAATTTTGCTTTGCTTTCGTAACTTCCTATTCCTAATTGTCCATAATTGTTGCTACCTATTGCCCATGCAGTACCGTCTTTTCTTGTTGCTAATGCATAGTTCTTTCCGGCACTTATTGAGTTATATGTTGATATAACATTTGTACTTACTGGTACATTAGAATCTGCAAGTCCACTTGCATCATATCCCCATGTCCATATTGTTCCATCTTCTTTTAGTCCTAGTGCAAAGTTCTTTCCTGAAACAGTGTTTGGAGCCACATGTGTGTTGTATTCTATGTTGTTATCTACAACTCTTATTATTGCTACACTTTCTTTTCCTGTCTTTTTGTCTTTAACTTTTACCCATGTTGTTCCTTCACGTATACCTAACATATTTCCATCTTCGTCTACTTTTGCTATATCATTATTATAACTTGTGTATTCAAAATCGCTCTTATCATTTTGTTCTATATAAATTAAGTTAAATTTGAATTTTGCATTTGCCAATATTGATTGTACTTCACTTTTTACTATTACAATTTCCATTGTATCTAGTGATGATGTGTCACTTCCTACTAAAATTGGTTCTTCTGATTTTGTTCTGCTCTTCTTTTCTTTGTCTCCGTGGTTGTAATCTCCACATGCCCATACTGAACCATCTTCTTTTAGGAATGCTGTGTATGTATCTCCTGCAGATACTCTTATTACATTATTTATTAAAGTATTTTGTTCAAATGTAGTTTTATTTTCTGTTGTTCCTAAACCTAATTGACCATTAGAGTTTGTTCCTGTTACATATACGTTGTTGTTTTCATCTCTTAAGATTGTATGTGTCTTTCCTGTTGATGCTTGTCTTATATTTTTAACATCTTTTAGTTTTGTTGGAACATTCTTGTTTTCTTTGTCTCCTGTTCCTAATATTGAATATGTGTTACCTCCCCAAGTATATACATATCCATCTACTGTTGTTGCTATATTTGAGATATCTCCTGCATCTATTGTTCCTATTTTGTCTTTTATCTCTACTTTTTGGAATTCATTTATTTTGCCTATTTCGTTGTCTCCGATTCCTAATTGTCCATATAGATTTGATCCTGTTACAAATACTTCTCCTGCTCTGTTAAGGGCAATATAATGGCTCTTTCCACCTGATATGTCAATTATGTCGTGTATTCCTTTTACTTTCTTTGGCAATACTTTATTTGTATATGTTCCTAATCCTAAGTCACCATATGCGTTTAATCCCCATGCATATAGTTCGTTGTTTTCTGTAATTACCATTGTGTTGTTGTTTCCTGCAGATATTTTTATAACTTTTGGTAAATTACTTACTTTGTATGGTGTATATTGGTTTGCTCTTGTATTTCCTATTTGATAGTTATTGTTTCTACCCCATGTCCATACATTTCCATTACTGTCTAAAGCTACATTGTGATTTTCTCCTGCTGCTATTTGTGTAATAATTGTTCCTTCTGGGAATGTTACTTCTACTGGTTCATCACTTGTCTTTACTGTCCCATTTCCTAATTGTCCATATGTATTATCTCCCCATGTAAATACTTTTCCGTCTGTTCTCAAACTTATAGTGTGACTTCCATTTGTAATTACATTTGGTGATATTGTTATTTCATTTTCTGTTTCTGGTACAATTTCTACTTGGATTACTCCTACATTATCTGTATTTTCTTGATTTGCAGTAACTATTGTAGTTCCTGTCTTTTTACCAGATAATCTTATTTTGAATTTTCTGCTTTCGTTTAGTGTTTCATCATTAATGTCATTTTCTTGTATATCTTCTAATGTTGCTACTGATGTATCTTTAGATGTGTAATTTATATTTTTAATATCATTATTAAAAATATTAAAGTAATCTACGTATCCTTCTATTGTCGTTTCTTGGTTTACTTTTAGTGCAACATTGTTTGTATTTGTTCTTATTATATCTTTTCCTACCATTACTGGTATTATGCTATTTTTGTCGTTTCTGCTTCCTAACTCACCATTTTTTCCATATCCAAATGCATCTACTTCCCCATCTTCTTTTATTGCTACTACATGGTTTGTTCCTATGTTTGCAGAAATTACATTTTCAATATTTTTATTTTCTTGTGGTATGTTTACATCTAGTATTTCTTTGTTTTCTATTCCTAACTCATTGTTGTCATTCATTCCACAAGCATATAATTTTCCGTCTGTTGTAACTATTACTGTTGTTTTGTCTCCAGCCTTAATTTCTTTTATTCCTGTAAATATGTTTTCGCTGTTTTTTCTAACTGCTACAGGTGTTGTCTCGCTTGGTACATTGTTTCCGTTTGATAGTTGTCCATATGTATTATCTCCTATTGCATATGCTTTACCATCATTTGTAAGCATTACAGTGTGGTTTGTTCCTTCGTCTAAGTCTACTATTTTTCCAACTATAGGTAATTGTTCTTTTGTTGAAATGTTGTATACTTTTCCGTCTCCTGTTAATACATATTTTGATGTTATATCTACTGCATTTTCTGGTAAGTCTAGCAATTGTGCTCTTGATGAGTATCCGTTTCCCCAAGCGTATACTTTTCCTTTTGATGTTATTGCAAAACTTACATTTTCTCCTGCTTCTACTTTTACAATGTCTTGTAATTGTTTTCTGTATATATCTTTTACAACTACTGGCTCTTCATTGCTATATCCGCTTCCTGTTCCTAATTGTCCTTTTTCGCCATATCCCCATGCATATACTTTTCCTGTTTCGCTTAAAGCCAATACATGATAGTTACCTACTGATATGTCTTTTATTGTGTCTTCTATTTCTGTTTTGCTTCCGTCTTCGTTTTTTATTGTGTTTTTTATAATTTTTACTTTTTGTGGTTCATTGTAAGAGTTTGTATCCCCAACTCCTAGTTGTCCATATTGATTTTGTCCATGGCTCCATACTGTTCCGTCTGCTTTTAATTCAACTGTAAAGCCATCTCCTGCTTCAACTTTTGGTGTTACTTTTCCGTCTTTTGGTAATACTTCTACTTCCACATTTTTGTTGAATTTTTGTATTTCTGTGTTTAGTGTTCCTATTATTCCTTCATATGTAGCATTTAACATTGTTTTTCCTATTGCATTTCCTGTTACTGTGTTTCCTGCAAGTGAAGCGATTGTTTCGTTTTCTATTGTTTTGTTTACTTCTCCTGATGCTTGTTTGTTATTTTTTAAATTAAATGAACTACTTAATGCTAGACTTATATCTTTGCTTTCTCCAACATTTAATGTTATTCTTGCTGGTTCACATGATATTTCTAGTTCACCTATTTTTTCAAATTTACTTCTTGTTGTTGTGTCTTTTAATCCTAGTTGTCCATAATCATTTAAGCCAACTGTGTATACGTTTCCATCCCAGTCTACTATTGCAGTGTGTCCACCTTCTGATGCAGCTACTAGTTCTGTTTTGTATAAGTCTTGTATCTCTACTGGTTTATTTGAATGTACTGTATTTGCAGTTCTGTAGTCACCATAGTATCCAAATGTGTATACCTTACCGTCTTTATCTGTGATTATTGAATAACTATCCCCTGCTGATATATCTACTATATTAGTCATATTTGATTTTCCATCTGGTGTTACTACTTTTACCGCAGTCGATGATGATGTGTTATTTCCATTTCCTAGTTGACCATATGAGTTACTTCCCCATGCATACACTTCTCCATCTGAAGTTAATCCTAAATAATGATTATATCCTGCTACTACTTTTATTAAGTCTTTTCCATATGATTTTGTTTCATCTAGGTTATATGCTTTTCTATTTTCTGCTAATACTAAGTTACCAGAAACATCTATAATTTTTCTTGTAAAGTTTAGTTTTACAGGTTTTGCTCCATATCCGCTTCCCCAAGCATATACTTCGCCATTTTGTGTTAATGCTATTGTCATATATTTGTATGCATTTACTTTTGTTACATTTTTTAATCTTGTAACTTTTACAGGTACTAGAGAATCTTCTCTTGTTCCATTTCCTAATTGACCATTACCATTATATCCCCATGTGTATACTTCACCTTTTTCTGTTAAAGCAATACTGTGGTAATATCCTGTTTTTACATCTGTTATTTTTTCTGTTATGTCTGTTATTTGTTGTGGTTCATCGTATTCTGTTGTGTTTCCTAAACCTAGTTCTCCATCATTATTTTGTCCCCAACTCCATACTGTTCCGTCTTGTTTTAGTGCTACAGAAAATTTATATCCTAAACTTATTTGTATATTACTATCGTTTACAACTTTTACCCAGATGCTTGTTGTTCTTTTTGTTGATGTGTCTGTTACTTTTATTTTTGTAATTCCTTGTTGTTTTCCTGTTATCATTCCTAGAGTTGTCAATTCTGCAACGTTAGAGTCTTCTATTTCGTAATTTAGTGTTCCAACTTTTGTTGTACTATCCGTATATACATTCATATCGTCTTGAATATTGAATAATAATGGATTTATTTTTTTGCTCTTATCTACCCCTACTGTTATCACTTTTTCTGGATAGTTTAGGAATCCATCTCCCATTTTGCTCAAATATGTTGCACTTGTATTTCCTGAGTTTCCTATTTGTCCATATGTGTTATCACCTGATACCCATACAGTTCCATCTTTTCTAATTACTCCAGTATTTCTGTCAAGTTCATACATTTCGCCAATTTTAATTAATATTGCGTCTGTAACTTCTGTTCCATCTTCATTTAGCATTGTTTGTAATTTTGATGTGTTTGTTGTTGTTCCATTACTTAATTGTCCATATCCATTATATCCTGTTGCATATACTTTTCCGTCTTTACCTAATATTGTTGTTACACTTGAATTTAATTCTCCATATTTTGCTTTTATTTCTGTTCCATCTTCTAATGTTAATTTTGTAAATGATGCTCTATTTGATGTATCTCCTAATCCTAATTCTCCATATCTATTTCTACCTGCTGCCCATACTGTTCCATCTTCCCTGATTATTAATGTTGCATCATTTCCTGCAGATACTTTGTTTATGTCATTTCCTACTATATGTGCTCCTGTTGGTTTTTCTGCTGTGTCGCCATATCCAAGTTGTCCATAATAGTTATATCCTCTTGCAACTACATTTGAATTTGATTGCATAATTTCAACAAAACATTCTCCTGCACTTACAGATATTGCATTTGTACAGTCACTCATTTGTGTTGGAGTTGTTCTTGATGTCTCTGTATCATCTATTTGATGATAGTTTCCATCTCCCCATCCATATACATTTCCATTTTTGTCTATTGCGTATGAGTTTTCATCTCCATTTGCAACGTCTATAATGTTTTCTAAATATCCGTTTCCATCAATTCCTTTTACTCTTGTTGCATAACTTCTATATGTTCTATCTCCCAAGCCCAATTCACCGAACTCATTTTTTCCCCATGCATATACTTCACCTGTTTTTGTTAGTGCAATTGTTGTATTGTCTGTTACATCTATTTTTATTACATTTTCCAAGTATGTGTTTTCATCTATTTTTACTTGTACTGATGTATTTCTATTTGTTGTATCTCCAACTCCTAATTGTCCATAATCATTTTTTCCTGTTGCCCATACAGTTCCATCTTCTTTTAGTGTTATTGTATTTCCATATCCTTGTCCTACTATTGGAACTGTAATTGCTCCTTCTTGGTTTCTGTATACATTTACTATTGCTTTTGCTTTTAGTCCATTTTTTGAGTTGTATCCTGTTATTGTAGTATAACCTAGTGTTTTACCTGTTACAATGCCGTTGCTGTCTACTGTTGCTACGTCTTCGTTTGATGATGTCCATGTCCAATCACTTTGGACTGGCTTTTCTTTTACAAATACATTGAAATTTGCTGCACTTATGACATCTATATCAAATTTTTCTCCTATTTTAATGTATTCGTTTTTGGCATTTAATTGTACGTCATTTATACCAACTTGTGTAAAATATTTTGCTGATGATGTTGTTCCATTTCCTATTTGTCCATATGTATTATTTCCTGATACCCAGATAGTTCCATCTTTTTTTATTATTCCTGTATTTATATCTGGATCAGACATTTCGCCTACTTTAATTAACATTGCATCTGTTACTTCTGTACCATCTGAATTTAGCATTGGTTTTAGTTTTAATGAATTTGTTGTTGTTCCATTACTTAATTGTCCATATCCATTATATCCCGTTGCATATACTTTTCCGTCTTTACCTAATATTGTAGTTACACTTGAATTTAATTCTCCATATTTTGCTTTTATTTCTGTTCCATCCTCTAATGTTAATTTTGTAAATGATGCTCTATTTGATGTATCTCCTAATCCTAATTCTCCATATCTATTTCTACCTGCTGCCCATACTGTTCCATCTTCCCTGATTATTAATGTTGCATCATTTCCTGCAGATACTTTGTTTATGTCATTTCCTACTATATGTGCTCCTGTTGGTTTTTCTGCTGTGTCGCCATATCCAAGTTGTCCATAATAGTTATATCCTCTTGCAACTACATTTGAATTTGATTGCATAATTTCAACAAAACATTCTCCTGCACTTACAGATATTGCATTTGTACAGTCACTCATTTGTGTTGGAGTTGTTCTTGATGTCTCTGTATCATCTATTTGATGATAGTTTCCATCTCCCCATCCATATACATTTCCATTTTTGTCTATTGCGTATGAGTTTTCATCTCCATTTGCAACGTCTATAATGTTTTCTAAATATCCGTTTCCATCAATTCCTTTTACTCTTGTTGCATAACTTCTATATGTTCTATCTCCCAAGCCCAATTCACCGAACTCATTTTTTCCCCATGCATATACTTCACCTGTTTTTGTTAGTGCAATTGTTGTATTGTCTGTTACATCTATTTTTATTACATTTTCCAAGTATGTGTTTTCATCTATTTTTACTTGTACTGATGTATTTCTATTTGTTGTATCTCCAACTCCTAATTGTCCATAATCATTTTTTCCTGTTGCCCATACTGTTCCATCTTCTTTTAGTGTTATTGTATTTCCATATCCTTGTCCTACTACTGGAACTGTAATTGCTCCTTCTTGGTTTCTATATACATTTACTATTGCTTTTCCTTTTAATCCTTTTTTTGCATTATAACCTGTAATTGTTGTATATCCTATTGTTTTTCCTGTTACTGTTCCATTTTCGTCTATTGTTGCCACATCTTCGTTTGATGATGTCCATGTCCAATCACTTTGGACTGGTTTTTCAGGAATAAATATATTAAAGCTTGATTCATTAAGTACATCAATATCTAATGTTTCTCCAATTTTTATATATTCATTTCTTGCATTTAATAAAACCTCCG
>USCV01000009.1 GCA_900553225.1 uncultured Clostridium sp.
AACATGAAAATTTTAACCATATATTTAAAAAAAGTACTTGCTACATTTCATAAATTAATATAATATAATATCGTAATTATAAAATTTGCGCAAAATATTTTTTAGAAAGGAGATTATTAAAAATAAGAAGCGCCTGGACAAATGAGAAATTTTACATTTGTTGACGAGGATAGAGTTTATCGAAAAATTCGGCGGATGCTCTATGGCAAGGTTACTGTCATTAGATATTTTTAAAAACTAGTAGCGATATTAGAACAAAGAGGATATTAGTAACATTATTAATTTTCTTTTGCGTACCTTTTATAATATAAAAATTTTAGGAGGTATTTTTATGTGTGGAATTGTTGGATACATTGGAGAAAAGAAAGCATATCCAATTTTAATTAATGGGCTATTATGCCTAGAATATAGAGGTTATGACTCAGCCCGGAATTGCATGTCTTGAAAATGATAAAATTTGTATTATGAAGGATAAAGGAAGAGTTAAAAATATTGAAAATCTTGATAAAGAACACAATTTAGTTGGTACTATTGGAATTGCACATACAAGGTGGGCAACCCATGGTAAACCTTCAAAAGAAAACTCTCATCCTCATATGGATAATAGTAAAAAATTTGCTGTTGTTCATAATGGAATTATAGAAAACTATAATGATTTACGTGAATTTTTAACAATTAACGGTTATGAATTTTTATCACAGACGGATACAGAAGTAATTCCTAATTTAATACACTACTATTATATAAACGATTTAAAAAATGATGATGAAAGATTTTTACGTGCTGTAAAATCTGCAGTAGACGATTTAAAAGGAAGCTATGCAATTGAAGTTATTTCATCACTTTATCCTGACCGTGTAATTGTAGTTAGAAAAGATAGTCCGTTAGTAATTGGAAAAGGGAAATCTGAAAATCATATTGCTTCAGATATACCTGCATTACTTGCATATACAAAAGAATTTTATTTGTTAGATGATAATGAATATGCAGTTATATATAAAGATAATATTAAATTTTACGACCATACTTTAACAGAGCATAATAAGCCTATTAAAAATATTGAATGGGATGCCAATGCCGCTGAAAAAGGTGGATTTGAAGATTATATGTTAAAAGAAATTTTTGAACAACCAAATTCTATTAGAGAAACAATAGGCTCAAGATTAAAATTAGGAGAAAAATGTTCATTTGACGATATTAGTTTTTCAAAAGAATATCTATCTAGTGTTAATAAAATTTACATTGTAGCCTGTGGTACAGCTATGCACGCAGGACTTACTGGAAAAAATTTAATAGAAAAACTTTGCAATATTCCTGTAACAGTTGACATTGCATCAGAATTTAGATATAGAGATCCTATTATTGATGATAAAACTTTATGTATTTACATTAGTCAATCTGGTGAAACAGCAGATACAATAGCAGCTCTAAAACTTGCTAAATCTAAAGGTGCAAAAACTTTAGCAGTTTCTAATGTAATTGGAAGTTCTATAACAAGAGAAGCAGACTATACAATTTATACACATGCAGGTCCAGAAATTGCTGTTGCATCTACAAAGGCATATACTTCTCAAGTTGTTTTGCTTGCAATTTTAGCAATTTACTTTGCAGAAGTATTAGGTTCTGCTGATGAAAAATTATTAGAAGATTTAAAAACTGATATTTTAGATTTACCATCTAAAATAGATACTATCTTAGATAACAAAGAGGAAATTGTAAACTTTGCAAAAAAAGTATATACAGAGAAAGATATGTTTTTCTTAGGTAGAGGAACAGATTATAATGTAGCTTTAGAAGGTTCTTTGAAATTAAAAGAAATTTCATATATACATTCAGAAGCTTATGCAGCAGGTGAATTAAAACATGGTCCTATTGCATTAATTGAAAATGGAATTACTGTAATTAGTGTTATTACAGATGAAAGTTTAGTTGAAAAATCTATAAGTAATATTCAAGAAGTAATTACTCGTGGTGCAAAAACACTAGTTGTTACAAATCAAACTCTTCCAAATGCAAATTTTGACTTTGTAATTAACATACCTGCTACAAATAAACTAATTTCTCCAATATTATCAGTTATCCCTTTACAATTACTTGCTTACTATATTTCCAAAAATAAAGGATTAGATGTTGATAAGCCTAGAAATTTAGCAAAATCTGTTACCGTAGAGTAGCATAAAAATCCCATTAGTGAAAATATTTCACTAATGGGATTTTTATTAAAAGAAACTTATACAAATATCTTGCTCAAATTCCTTTCTATCTTCTTCTGATGGGAACCAGTATTTAGTAGATATGGTAACAAAATCTTCTTTTCCTTCATAATCGTATTCTTCTTCCAAATCTGCTCCATAATATGACCGTGCCATCTCTGCAATATCTGCCATGGCTTGAATCATATTTAACAATAAACTTTGGTATATCAAATCTTTTTTTACTTTAAAGACCACTTGTAATTCATTGTCATCAAGCTCATTGAATTCAATTATGAATGATCTCATACTTACACCATTTGGATACCCTTTCTAGCTCTTATAAATTTACTTATTACTTGTTAAGAGCATAAAAAACAAATAATAACTTTATGACCATCTGCCATATTAATTTCTATTATGCCATATTTTATCTTGTTTTTCAAGTATTTTATGAAATAAGATAACATAAGGATTTTTATGTTTTTTATATTTACCTACAATATCTTTGTTTTAACAACTACATCATAAGTTTTAATATGATTAGTAAAAAAGCTCCGTGGCAACCCTAAAATTCCAATAAAGATTGACGTTCCTATATTTAGCCCAATATGAAAACTAAAATTGGCTCCAAATAAGTTTATTAAATAAATTAACAATCCACCTAGTCCTGAATTTATTACTAATTTTAGAACTTTTTTCAGTGGCAAAACAAATACTTTTCCAATTAAAAACAAAAAAATAATACAAGCCAAAAATGCTATAATAGAATTTGCTTCCAAATTTAATCACCCTACCTTTAACTTATTTGTATGATTAAATTTGGACAAATATTACACTACTTTATTTTTTCTAATATCTATTTCATTTATTCTTTCTAAAGATATTCCACTTGCTTTTGCTTTCTTTATTAAATAATCTAATTTTGCTTGATTAGCTTTAATATTATATAAATAATAATCAATTAATTCATCATGTGCAAATTCATAATTAGTAATATCATCTTGTAATTTTCTTTTAGTTTTAATAATACTAATAATTAATTCTAACTTTCTTTCATTATCATTTTTTTCTTTAATCTTGGTTTCTTTTATATATTCTTCATGCATATATTACTCTCCTTACATACAATTTTTTATTATTATACGTATTAATATGCGCAAATATTCTATTTTATCCAAATAACAGAAAAAATTATAATTCCAATTGATTGTATTATAAATAAATTTAACACATTTGAAGTTAGTAGATTGTTAGTAGCCTCAACAATTCCTAATTCCACATTATCATCTGATTTATAGTGCCTTTGTGATTCAAAGAATGTTATTAATTCTGGAATGCTTGTAGTAAAACCTAAAACTAATCCCAATATAAGCTCTGGTACATTAAATTTAGTACATAAATTTGATAAAACAATACTCAGTCTATCTCCTACAAAATACAGAGCAATTGCAGTAATTAATAATAAAAAAATATATAAAACAACTTTATTAGTTTTTCCCTTAACCTTAGCAGCTTCTGCTTCTATAATTTTAGATATATCTTTATCTTCTTTTTTTAGATATAATTTATGAACATTAGAATTTATATAATAAAAAAATAAAAATAGCAATAAAAAAAGGGGAACAATACTAATATTAAATTCAATTTTAAAATATAGAATTAATATTGGAATTAAAATAGTAATTATAACTAAAACAAAGTCTACTTTTAATGCTTTATTTTGTAACTTGCTCTGGTTTTTATTTAAATAAACTGATAATATATATTGCACAAAATTAATAATATTAGAACTTATAATATTATATGCACTTGTAGCAATCAATCCTGAAAATGCTGAAAATGACACCGTTAATAGTTCCGGAACTGATGTTGCTATTCCCGAAATATTGCCTACTGCTTTTGGTGATAATTGTAATGCCTCTGCTAGTTTTCTTAAAAGTTTTACTAATATATATTTTGATATAATAACAATTAATAATGAATAAAATATAAATTTTATAATTTCCAAAAGTATTTCCATTAAAATTTCCTCCATACTTTTTTATTCTATTGTTTACATTTTTCATTATTTTATTAAATTAAAACTAATACTAACTAAAAAATTGAAACTTGTATCATTATCATTTACATTCTACTATATTTAAATTAAAACTTTTTATTCTAACAAGACACAAAGAAATAACTCAACATTTACATTCTACTATATTTAAATTAAAACCACGACTTTCGTCTCAGGGTCTATTGCTTTTGCAGAATTTACATTCTACTATATTTAAATTAAAACATTGTATTCTCCGATATAATAAAAGTATCGAGATACATTTACATTCTACTATATTTAAATTAAAACAAAATGCTGTTGCTATATTAGCTCCTTGAATATATGCATTTACATTCTACTATATTTAAATTAAAACTGTAACCTAAGTTGCTTTTAATGTCATCACTTGTTTATTTACATTCTACTATATTTAAATTAAAACTGCTCAAGAATTATCACTTGAAAATTTATTACAGCAATTTACATTCTACTATATTTAAATTAAAACTTATATCTTTCATTACTCATAATTAGTTTACCGATATTTACATTCTACTATATTTAAATTAAAACTTGACATTTGATTAATAAACCATTCTGCTACAATTTCATTTACATTCTACTATATTTAAATTAAAACTGTAACATAAATTGCTAAAGCTACACAACATACAATATTTACATTCTACTATATTTAAATTAAAACGGAAGGTTAAAACTTTTTGCGATTTGTTCAACACCAAAATTTACATTCTACTATATTTAAATTAAAACTGGAGTTCAGCTTGAAAAATAAAAATAGAATTGTGCAATTTACATTCTACTATATTTAAATTAAAACTACCTACACTTTCTAATAAATAATTGAATTTGTCTATTTACATTCTACTATATTTAAATTAAAACCCCTTTCTTCTTTTGTCAAAATCCAGCCTTTTTCCCTATTTACATTCTACTATATTTAAATTAAAACTTGGAAATATAATTTTGTTTATTACTTTATTAATAAATTTACATTCTACTATATTTAAATTAAAACGTGACATTAAAATTTTTATTCTTGGAAACGCTGTTCAATTTACATTCTACTATATTTAAATTAAAACACTTATTAAACTATGCAATCCCCAGTCGTTTATATAATTTACATTCTACTATATTTAAATTAAAACAATTTAACAAAAATAGTAATATTAATAATAACTACATTTACATTCTACTATATTTAAATTAAAACTCCAACGTGTTCTTGGTCGTCTGACTCTTTCACGAATATTTACATTCTACTATATTTAAATTAAAACTGTTGTGGTAAATAATAATCTACTGGTCTAAAACCGTCATTTACATTCTACTATATTTAAATTAAAACTGTACATCTAATCCTGCACTTGCTGAAGCTTCTGTATTTACATTCTACTATATTTAAATTAAAACTGATTTTTCTTTTTCTGTTTTTGTTTTCCAAAATCTATTTACATTCTACTATATTTAAATTAAAACTTAAATGTTTTCTTTTGTCCTTTCCATCCTATTCTTGCTTCATTTACATTCTACTATATTTAAATTAAAACAGGTCGACAAATTCACCTACAGCTTCACAATATTTATAGCATAAATCTGTCGCTCTGTCTACAAATATTATTTATCACATAACAATACATTTTATAAGTTTAAACATTTAGCTATTTTATGGCCTTTTTTCAATCTGTCATACCAATATGCTTTTTGCACTATTATATATCGACAGATATTTATAAAAAATTTGACGTTTTATCATCCTCTATTTTACCTATAAATTCTTTATCTAACCACCTTTGGTTTCTGCTCTTGAATACTATAACTGAATCGACATCATCTCTTATATATAATTTCAGCTCACTCTGTAATTTTAATAATTGTGATTCTAGTAGCTCACCTTCAAAAACTGAATTTTGAATATGAACTAAATACTTTTTACATGTCTTAAATACCTTTCTAAGTACTCTTTGCCCTTCTTTATCTTCCAAATTAATATCATATACCAATATTGCATACATATTACCACCACATTTTAAACCCTTCATATTTAATTTCACCAGTCAAATGTTTTATTAATTTGTATATTTCTAATCTAATTAAATATTCATAACTAACATCTCTACCTAGTGTCCTGTGTTTTATTGTTGTTTGTAGTCTCATGTCTATCTGTTTTGTGATTTCTTTTCTTGCCTTTTCCTTTATATATAAAAAGTTTAATCCCTTTTCAAAGTCGCTCTCTGTAATTTGCTTTTTGTTTAACATCGAAAATATAAGTCTATCAGCTATAATTGGTTTAAAAATCTCTGCGACATCTAAACAAAGTGAGAATCTTCTTTCTGATGGTTCATGTAAATAACTTATTGTTGGATTAATTTGTGTTTTATATATTTCACCAAGTACTCTTGTATAAATTATTGTATTTACATATGAAATTAAAGAATTTATTGCATTATCTGGTGGATTTTTTACTCTTTTATCAAATTCTATATCTTGATTTATTATTTCTTTCCAAGAATCATAATACACTTTTCTTATGTTTCCTTCAATTCCCATTAATTCTTCAACATCTCTGCATCTATTTATTACCTTTCTTAAAGATTCAATTTCACTTATGTAATTATCTAGTTTTTTTCCTCTATTATTATAATATTTTAAATTTCTACATATGTTATAAGATGCTGCGTCAATAAATGCTTTTGCAATTTCAACTCTTTTTATTTTATTAGTATAATGTTCAACTTGTTTTACAAGTAATTTACCAGATACTAATTGCTCTTTTGGATAATATGTACCAGTATAAAAACCATAATAATTAAAATAATGCACTCTTATACCATATTGTGATAAAAAATTAAGTAAACTTGTATTAAAATCAAATTCTGTCATTACATATATATCGTCTACTCTTTCAACAGGAATCACTTTTTTAGTATTATCTTTATAAACTATTTCTAATGTATTATCTTTTCTTTGTAATCTACCACTTTTATATAAATAATATGATTGTTTCATATTCCCCCTCCTACACATAACACAAATCATAATAAGCACAATTTTTACACATTTTTTTATTAATAACATGTGGCGGTTTTTCTTGTCTCTTAATATCTTTTATATTTTTTTCAATATTTTCTAGTATTTCTCTGTCATTATCATCTAAATAAATTTTTTTAGTTTCTCTTATTAACGGATAATCTATTTGGGCTTGAACACTTTTTACTCCTCTTTTCTCTAAATAGTACATATAATATTTTATTTGCCATATCCCCGCTTCTTCAATTGATTTTGTTTTCTTTATTTCATGAAGAACTGCACCATTTCTTATAAAATCAACATTTATAGTATTATCAATTAATATCCCTTTTTTCTCTCTTGAGTATGTAGTTTCATCTATAATTTTACCTATGGATACCAACTCACTATTTTGTTCCATATTAATTTCGTTTAAAAAATACCATAATTTTCTTTGACAAATAAAGTAATAGTAAATCATTATTCCACTAATATTCATTTATTAACCCTCCATCTAAAAACTTCTTTTATCCCAATTATCTTCTTCATCCTCACTTAATAATAGTCCAATTTTATTATCGTACTTCATATCTATAATTTGTATTTGTTCTTTGTTTAAATACGGATTCTTAAACAAATAGTTATTTAATTTATACGATTGGAATAAGCTAATGCTAGTTGTTAAATTATTAATTTTTCTTTTAATTTCCACTTTAATCTCTTTTCCATTGCATTTTTCGTATTCCTCAAATAATTTTTCATTTTCTTCATATATAGACTTTGGAATTACAGTTACACTTTCAATGTTTCTTAATAATTTTTGAGCCTCCTTTTTGTTTATGTCATAGTCAACAATATTGTTTAAAACTTCCATACCACTTTCAAAGTCTTTTAAAAATTCAGTACCTTCTAGCATTTCTTTAGAATATAACTTATCTACTAATTCAACTTTTTGTTTTTCTTCTATAACTTTTTCATCAAACTCTTTTAAAAGTTTTATGCTATTTTCATGTATTCTAGGATGATATACCGACTTTTTACCAACTCCACTTACATTATTTATATATATATGTACGTTTGGTTCTTGTGCTCTATATTCTCTACTTCTGTAGCATCTTCCCATTCTCTGAAAAAGGCTATCTAATGTAGACATTTCAGTAAATAAATAATCAAAATCGATATCTAAAGATGCTTCTACAATCTGTGTTGTAATCCATATTCCATTTTCGTTTTTGCTTTTTGAAAATTCCTTTATTTTCTGTTCTTTGTCGCTTCTATCCTTCAATATGAATCTTGAATGTAATAGGTTAACTTTTTTAAAGCTTTCGCTTAAATTATTATATACTTCGATTGCTTTATCTACTGTGTTTACTATTATTAAAACTTTACCTTTTTCTGCCTTTGCTTTTATACTATCTAAATCTTCTATAACTTCTTTGTCTTCTAATTTAATTAAATGTCTTTTAGTATTTTTTATAAATTCATCATATTTAAAATCTATAGCCATTTTTTCTAATTGTTCTTTATAAATTCTTGGAAGAGTGGCTGTCATAACCATAAATTTTCCACCAATTGCGTGAATCATTTCTAATCCTTTTAGAATAACTGCTACAATTTCTGGTGAATATCCTTGTATTTCATCAATTACTACTTTTGAATATGCTAATGTTGCATACATTCTTTCATATCCTTTATATTTGAATACAAACGGAAATATTTGATCTATTGTACATGTTGTTATTTTATAATATAAGTTCGTGCTTTGTTCATATACTAATTTTTCGTCTTCAAATTCATCTTTTGTTCCTAAATAATCTAAAGCTGATGAATGTAATAAGCCAACATGTTTATATTTTATATCATCATTAATTCTATCAAAAATTGCATTAATACTTATTCTAATTGGTAATGTAAAAAATGTTTTTTGAAAGTTACTCCAAATTAATGCTCCTTCTGTTTTTCCAATTCCAGTTGATCCTATAACAACAATATTTTCATCTTGATTTTCTTTTGAAAATTTTTGTAAATCATTTAATTTAAATCCTTTTGTTACAATTGCTTTTTCTGAATAATCTGATATTTTTTCAAATGTTTGCTCTTCAACTTTCATTAACGCTGAACTACTATAATCTAATCTATGTAAAAGGCCTTTTAATAAGCAATATTCACAATATAATTTATCACCTTCTTTAATTCTTTTCCTAACATATCGTATATATATTGGGCTTAAATCTTCATTTATTTCTATCTTAATGTGATTTTTTATATCTTCTAATTGAGGTTTTATATCAATGTTTATTACATCAGATATAAATTCATTGTTTATTTCTTTATTTTCTCTTTCATGATGATAATAAATTGCCTGGTACACAAGTATTATTTCTTCTGCTGATAATCCTAACTTTTGTATTGGTACAAACATTGGAGATAATTGCTCATGTTTTATACTGTTGTAGTTAAACGGTGTTGGTAGTTCCTCCATTCCAAGTTTATTTAATATTATATTTTGAAATGGTGTATAAACTTTTCCAATGTCATGATACATGCAAATAATTTCCAATAAATAAAAAAGCCTATCTTTATCAATATTGTTTGCTTTTAGTACCTCATCTCCATAGCTTTCTTTTAGCAACTTTAAATTATCAAGTAATCTATTAGTATGTTCTCTTAAGCTTTCTCTTGTCTCTGACTTTGCAAAATAATTTCTATTCATAAAACTCCTCCTTATATACTGTATTAATGAAACATTAACTACAGTAATATCTTTTGTAAACTCTATTTTCATAAAGAGGAGTTCATAAAGTAAACTCCTCTTTGCTATTTTATTTATACCAAAATATATAATCTCCATCCTCATCTTGCAGAGTTTCTAATATAGATTCATTTGTGTGCTTTTCTATATATTTTACATTAATTTTTTCCCAATTTCTTAATTCATTTTTTATAGTATATACTGAGTTTAATCTATAATTTATTCCATTTACATATTCATCTGTATATTTTACCGGTATATAAGCATTATGATTATTAATAAATTTATCACGTACTTCTTTAGGTTTGTCAATTATTTTTATTTCATCAACTCTTACTAAATCTTCATTTCTTCCTAATGTAAAGCTTTCTTTACCAGATATTACATTATTATAGATTTTTTCTACTGTTTCATCTTCTGCTTGCATATGTATAATTAAATTCACATTTAACAATTGATGCACATTTCTTGGCATTTGAGTAACCTTTCCTTTTCGTTTAAACATTCTTAGATTTTGGTAATTACTAAATATACTTTCGTAATCACCTTGTATTGATATATTCATAGGATAATATTCTCCAGGTTTTGCTCCTATTATTTTATGAAACATTCCAATTACTGTTGAATACGGTGGTAATGGGTAAGTTTCTGCTACTTTAAACGCAAAAGGCTTTTTATAACAAGCGGTTTCTTGAAATAGCTTCATTTTTAATATTTTCAAAAGAAAACCTCCTCCCATTATTTATAATATTGTTTTACACTATCTTCTAACTTTTCAAAGAAATCTTGAATGTTGGATACTTTATTGGCAAATTTTTCTTCTATTTCTTTTTCATTTTCAAAAATATCTTTTACTATTCCAATATTTGTATCTTGTGATATTTCATTTTCTCCAATCTTTAATTTCATTGTATCTTCCAAAATATTTGTATTAATAGCAAATTTTTGTTTTACATTTTTAAGTTCTATTCTTCCTAAGAAATATGGACTATTTAAATTATATACTCCACCTATTACAAAGAGTGGGCTTAAATTTTCTTCCCTTCCTCTTATTTCTCTGTTTAAAACTTTCAAAATCTCTAATAATTCAATTACTCTCTTCATCTTAACTTCATTATCAAGCTCAATTTCTCCATCTTTTCCGATTTTCTCTAAATCAATTGTTACTGTATATGTATAATAACTTAGATGCTGTTCTACATTTGCTAAGTTTGGAAATTCGTTTATTCGATCTGCAAGCCCTTTATTATTTAAAAAGTCCATATCACTTTTATAGTCTTCTAAAGAAATCGCATTACTTAATCTAACAGCAGCACTTCTTATACTTGAACCTCCAGCTTTATCGTCAGACTTTTTTGAAGTTTTCATATAACCAAATAGATCCATTTCTTCTGAATCCTTTATTGTACATTCATCTTTAAATTGGACAGTTCCCTTTGATTTATCTACAACTTCTAAATTCCAACCAAACATTTTATTTCCTAGTCTTGCTATATCATATCTTAGGGCTTGTCTTGAAGCAAAAGTATAAACCTTGCCATTTCCTCTTGATAGTTTTTTTAGCTCAGATATATTTCCTATTCCCTCACCGTAATTTAAGCTCTCAGCATTAAATATCATTGTTAAAGTTAATCCACTCTTCTTATTCATTTTTATTTACCTCCTCATTTTCTTCTAACTCACTATTTGATGTTAAACCAGCAATAAAACTATGTCCTAACTCTTGCCAGTCAACAAATTCATCTTTCTTTACTAGAGTTTCTGGAATATCTTTTCCTTGTGACCACATAACCCTTATTGCAATGTCTATAAAATCGTTTTTATTGTTTGTTTTTATACAATTCAACATCTTATAGATATAACCATCTAACTTGTTTTCGTTATTATCTTTTTTTAATTTATTATGTATCTGCTTTCCAATTTGATATAACTCATATGTCTTGCCATTAGACCTTTTTATTTCTTCATTCACATCAATATCCTCCCTTTTTAAAATTTTTAATGTATATTCTATTTTAGTTGCTAAATACGAATCTTCTCCATATATGACTTTTTGATTAATTTGACTTCTTAATTTGTTATTTATAATAGTAATTAATTTTTTATCTTTTAGTATATTATCTATTATTTCTAGCTTATATTTATAGTCCTTAATATTGTTTAGTAAATATGAATAATTTTTAAATAATTTTGCAACATATCTTTTTATGTTAAAATATTGAAGCCTGCTAAATGCTAGGTACTCCGCTTCAAATTCAACCACAAATATATTTTGAAGTTGCCATTCGCTAATTTTTCTGTCTTGCTCTACTATACTTAAGATCAATTCTTCATATGGATTGTAATTCATTTTTTCTTTTTTTGAATTATTGGCAAAATTATTATTTGTTCTTAATAATGTATTGATATCTGCATCATAATTTACAAAACTAAATACCTCTTTTTCTGTATATGAGCTATCTTCTTTTACTACTTTTCTAATACTAGTAACTCCAGCTGGAATGCAAAACAATATAAGTTTGCATAATTCACAAATAGGAAATTTTGTATTCTGGTTCCAAAAGAAATTAGACATATTTTCAGAACTAACTGCTAATGGTATAAAATTAGACTCCGTATAAATTGAAGTTAAGATATGGTTTTCTCCACACATTGAACATGTACAAATAACTTTACTTTCTAAATATTCTTTTATTTCTTCAATTGATTTATTTTTCTGCACATATTTTTTATCTATGTTTGAATATATATTTTTAAATTTTTTGCTAACCATGTTATCATTTTGTTTTTCTTGTAATAATTCCTTAAGAACATCTTGCTTATATTTTTTTTCTATAATATCTTGTAATATACCGCTTTCAATTATGTTACTTATATAATCTTTATACATTAAATTTTCTTGTTCTTCATATGTTAGTGAATTTTTTCCAACATTAAAAAATGAAGGTTGTCCAAAATAATTATTACTTAATATGTTTTTAAACAAGTTTAAAGTAATTTTCTTATTAATATTATCTTTATAAAAATTATCTATAAATTCTTCTTGAATTCGTTGTAATTTTTCCAAGTCTTCTTTTGTTTTTATTTTGTCTATTAATTCATAATCTTTTTGTAACAAATCATATATTTGTTCATCAATCTTCTTTATCTTATCTAATTGTCCTTTTAATACTTGTTTAATATACTTCTTTTCTGACTTTAATTTTTCTTGTATTTCTTTTTCCTTAGACTCAACTTCAATAAGTATTTTTATTTTGCCAAAAGAGCTTGAAATTCTATCTTTCATTTTATCTGCGACATTATATTTATCAAAAAAATACTTAAAATAGTATTTATTAAATTCCTTTAGAATATTTGTATCTAATTCTATATAATTGTCTCTGATTTCAATGCCAGTATTATTGCTATGTTCCATTATTCTTAAAAAACCTATTATTCCAGCATTTACAAACCATTCATTTAAATAAATCTTGACTTTCACTTTATCACCTCGTTTTCTACAAACATTCAAACATTCCAAATCCGGCTAGACCTTCTACTGCCAATTCCAGCCTTATACAAATAATTTAGTAGTTCCACGTCTCCAGATAGTTTAAAAGTTCCAATTGTTCCTTCCATTTGTTTTTCATAAAATTTTATAACAGTTTTTCTTCCATTAATTTTTTCCAAATTAATAGATTCTACAATTTCTGGTGGATAATTTGTAATTTTTAGCTGCTCTTTTATGTTTTGTCTTAACACTTCCAAAAATTTTTCGCTCCCAGCGGAAAAATAATAATCTTTTTCATTTTCTCTTTGTCTTACAATAAGTGGTGACATAAATTTAATTGAAACTTCATTTTCTAAAATCTTTTTTTCTGGTAATAATACAATATTTTTTAGAATCATTGAATTTTTATCTAAATTAAATATTTTATTTCTTTGATGATTAAAAGAATTATATAAGAGAACAGCAATCTCATAATCTTCAATTGAAAAATTCAATTGCATTTCTTTAGAATGCACTAGAATTACATCACCTTCAAATTCTGAATCTCTAAAAAATACCGAAAAAGTATATGGCTTTATAATTGGGTCCTTTTCATGATATAGCTTTTCATATCCGTCATGACTATATTCACTTAAAGACTTTTTTATAAAGCTCAATACGCTTTTTCGGTATTGAATAGAAATTTTTTCATTTTCTAATTCAAAAAATAATCTATATCTCATTTCCTGCCTCCTTAATATTTTGTATTTTATCATAATATTTTTGATTTTTTTGTCGCTTCTTGTCGATAAGTTAATGAATTTTTAATTATTTTTTAAATATAATAATAATATATAATATTGACAAATTTCTTTATTTGTTGTATTATATTATTATAAGTTAGTCTTTCATTTTATGAAAGATCACTAGAGGTTTCGACTACTGAACCAGTAATCAGTAGTCTTTATTTATTTTCCATTTAGGTGCACTTCTTATTTTTTTAGCATTACTTTTGCTTGCACTATACGCCGTTATAAACTTTGCCCTTTTATCATTTATAATATTTAATATTACAACGTAGTTATCTTCTGATATTATACTTACTCTTCTGTTATAATTATATTTCTTTTTATCTCTATCCCATCCTACATATAATTCTGCATCAGAACATTCTAAAACGCTTTTTATCCAGTTCATTCTTTGGGCTCTTTCGAGTGAAAATATAGATTTATCTCTTTTTTTATATTGAAAACTTTCAAAAAAAACATGCTCAAATTGATCTTCATAGAATTTTACTAATATTCCAGAATAAGTTAATATTTCTTTTTGGCAATACATTTGTATATAATGTTGCTTATATTCTTCTTTGCTACCTAATAATAATAAATCCATAAATTCCTCCTTTACTTTTTCTATTATATTTAGATTAAAATTAAAATTATGTAAAATATATTTAATATTTACATTCTAATATAAAAATATTATTTTGTAAGATATATTTAATTGGGATACAATTAATACTTTAACATATTAATTGCCTGTTGTCAATATCATATTAGTCTTATTTTATAATATGTAATAATTATTCATTATCCATATATTTAAAGTTGCAATAGCTGTATATATCTTAAACTATTTGAATAAACAAGAAAAGCTAATAAAAAACAGGCAGAAATTTATAACAAAATCTCTGCTTGTTCTTTATTAGCTTTTTCTAAATCAAAATACTCTTTTTTAAAAATCCTATTTAACTTATTAATTTTACTTACTACTTCCTCTCCGCTTCTTGGAAAGAAATTTTTATTAGACTCTTTATTATAAACATTTGCAACCGATTTAATGTATTCAAGTTCACTTCCAAATTTAAATACATTTTCAAGAATAGCTTTAGACTGTTTGTACCCTTCATGTATCAAACGTTTAGTTAGCTTTTTATTAAAATAAAAGTAATCATTTAACTTTTTATCATCTTCGAAAACAATCTCTATAATTGTCGCATCAGTATTTAAATTTAAATAATTTTCACTTGCATGATCAAATCTAAGTACAAAAATCAAATCTAAGTTTTCATTTTGTAGTGGTGTAATTGGAGAATTATCTAAAAAAGCTCCATCAATATAGTAATTATCTTGTACAAAAATTGGCTTATATAAGGTTGGAACAGCTATACTAGCTTTTAAAAGCTCACTTTGCACATTTTGTTCTTCTTTATTTACGTCTTTATAACATAGTGTTACATTGGGAACTTTAATATAATTCAAATAACAAGAACTATCGCTTGTTTCTGAATTAGCACAAACTAATCCACTTATATAATCATATATAATATCTCTTTTATTTTGTTTTATGAAAAACTCTCTGGCTGAATTAAATTCTAAACTTTTCCATATATCACATAAGTAATCTAATCTATTGTTTATAAATCCATATGCATTAAGTGCTCCTATTGATGCACCGCTTACAGCTTTTATATTTTTCATTTTTATATATTCTAAAATGGCTTTACAAAATCCTATCTCATATGCTCCTTTAGCAAATCCACCTGAAAAAACAATTCCAACATCTAATTCTGAATTCATAGAACTACTAACTTTTCATCCTTCCATATCTATATCATATATATTATAACATATCTAAATTTTTTTTCTAGTACATTTGCACAAAATTTATATATCTTATTGTCACAATTTAAATATTAATAAATAATCTTGTTATTTTTTTTATATTCTTCAAACAATTCCTTGCATTCTTTTTGATCTGTTTGCTGCATGTCTAGTAAATCATTTATTTCTCCATTTAAATATGAATAAATCATATCATCTCTAAAACCAATTTCTGCAGCATCTTCTTTGGTACATGCGTAAACTACGTGTTTTATATTTGCCCAAATAATTGCAGATAAACACATTGGACATGGCTGACATGATGTATATAATTTATAACCTGATAAATCGTAAGTATCTAATTTTTTACATGCATTTCTAATTGCAACAATTTCAGCATGTGCAGTTGGATCTTTTTGTTTAAGTACCTGATTATTCCCTATTGCAATAATTTCGCCATTTTTACTTGTTATAACAGCTCCAAATGGACCTCCTTCGTTTTTTCTCATGCCACCTTGTGCACTGTTTTTAGCAATTTCTAAAAATTTATTCATAGCTTTTCTCCTTAATTCTTATATTATAGTTCTTTTTATAAAAGAAAATTATTGTATAATCTTGAACTATTTCAAATATAGTTAATATTATTTAATTTATTACTATTTTATTTATATATCATAAAAATAAGTAGCTTCCAAATCTGCTTCGTGAATTATTAAAGCTAAAGGATATTTTTTAAATGCTGTACCAATAGTATTATATACTTCTTTAGCTTCTGTAAATCCCATATGCCATCTTATAGCATATTTCTCTTCAGAGGTTAACTTTATATACTCAGATATCATCATAACAGATTTTTCGCCGTGTCCATATGGAATTGTATCTTCAATTGTATAATATGGAACTTTCTCCCATTCACCTCTACTGTTTTTCGCATTTCTATAATCTACTTTATAAAAATTTGCTTTACAAATATCATGTAATAAAGCCACTATAATTATAGTATCTTCTGGTACAAATAAATCTATTACATTATTTTTCAATTTATAATTTAAAATTTCATATACCTTCATACTATGTTCTAAAAGTCCACCCTCATAAGAACCATGAAATCTTGTACTTGCAGGTGCTGTAAAAAAATCAGTTTTCCCTAAAAAAGAAATTAAATTTTCTATTCCCTCTCTTTTTGTACTTCTTAATAATTCAATAAATTTGTCTTTCATTTTTTCATCTTTCCTTTCTTATATTTAGATTTATTAATTAACCATTCTTTTATAATGTTTTATAATAAGATTAAAAATACTATATCATTTATTTTTATGTATTCAATTTTTTGATTTTAAAACATTAGATAATCGAAGATTTCAATGTTTTTAGTAAAATAATCTTGCAAATAAAAAATACTTATGATACAATACATAACATAATAATTAGCATTTGACAAGAGATTAGTACTAAATTTATTTTATTTTAGAGAGTCCATGGTTTGGTGAAAATGGTTATAAAAAATTTATGAATCTCCTCTTGGAAGCTTTTAGTAAAAACTAAACCGCTTAATGCACGGTTATCTAGCATTCTAAAGTTATCAATTTTTTATTATAATTAAATTGATAAATTAAGGTGGCACCGCGAAAATTCAATCGCCCTTATATACTTATAAGGGTGATTTTTGTTTTTGCAATTAAACTATTATAATTTTATTAATAAGGAGGTATTTTCATGGAAAAAGAAGTTTCAATTGGAAAAGTTTACAGACATTTTAAAGGAAATTATTATTTTGTAGAAGATATTGCATATGATAGTGAAACGCAGGAAAGAATGGTTGTATATAAACCAATATACGAAAGAAACGACAAAAAGAAGTTATGGGTTAGACCTGAGAAAATGTTCTTATCTGAAATTCCAGAAAGACCAGATAATATTACAGGTCAAAAATACCGCTTCGTTTTATGTGAAGAGCTTGAGAAGAATTTTTTAAAATAATTTATAAGACAATTATATTATTAATAATTTTATAAAAATATAAGGAGTGAAAATAATGATTGATATTAAATTTTTAAGAGAAAACCCTGAAATTGTGAAAGAAAATATAAGGAAAAAATTTCAAAACCACAAATTAGTCTTGGTAGATGAAGTTCTGGAACTTGATGTAAAAAATCGTGAAGCAAAGCTTCATGGAGATGAATTAAGAAGTAGTAGAAATTCATTAAGTAGTCAAATTGGTATGTTAATGAAACAAGGAAATAAGGATGAAGCTGAAAATATAAAAGCTAAAGTTCAAAAAATTAATGAAGAATTAACAGAAAATGAAAAACAAGAAGCATATTATGCAGAAGAAATCAAAAAAAGAATGATGAAAATTCCAAATATTATACATGAATCTGTTCCTATTGGAGAAAATGATACCAAAAATGTTGAAGTTCAAAAATATGGTGAGCCTTTCGTCCCAGATTACGAAATACCTTATCATGCAGAAATTATGGAAAGTTTGTCTGGACTTGACTTAGATTCTGCACGTAGAGTTGCAGGTAATGGATTTTATTATTTAATTGGAGATATTGCCAGACTTCATTCTAGTATATTATCTTATGCACGTGATTTTATGATTAATAAAGGATTTACTTATTGTATTCCTCCATACATGATTCGCTCTGATATTGTAAAAGGAGTTATGAGTTTTGAAGAAATGGATGCAATGATGTATAAAATAGAAGGTGAAGATCTATATCTAATTGGAACTAGTGAGCATTCTATGATTGGTAAATTCAAAGACCAAATATTAAAAGAAAGCGAACTTCCATATTGCATGACTTCATATTCTCCATGCTTTAGAAAAGAAAAAGGTGCTCACGGAATAGAGGAACGTGGAGTTTATCGTATTCATCAATTTGAAAAACAAGAAATGATTGTTGTTTGTAAACCAGAAGAAAGTTACAATTGGTATGATAAAATGTGGTCTTATACTGTGGAACTATTTAGAAGTATGGATATACCTGTTCGTACACTTGAATGCTGTAGTGGTGATTTGGCTGATTTAAAAGCAAAAAGTGTTGATGTTGAAGCATGGAGTCCAAGACAAAAAACATATTTTGAAGTTGGTAGCTGCTCAAACTTAACAGACGCACAAAGCAGACGTCTTGGAATTCGTATTAAAGGTGAAAAAGGAAACTATTATGCACACACTTTAAACAATACAGTAGTTGCTCCACCTCGTATGTTAATTGCATTACTAGAAAATAATTATATGCCAGATGGAAGTGTTAGAATTCCTGAAGTGCTTAGACCTTATATGGGTGGAAAAGAAAAACTTACACCTAATAAATAAAAAGGGGGAAATATATGTTAATTAAAGATCCAAAAATCGAAATATCAGCAGTTAGTCCAAAACAATACCCTACAAACGGGCTACCTGAAATAGTACTAGTCGGAAAATCTAATGTTGGAAAATCATCCTTTATAAATACAATGATTAATAGAAAAAAACTTGCAAGAACTAGTAGCGAACCAGGCAAAACAAGGCAAATAAATTTTTATAATATGGATAATAAATTCTATTTTGTAGATTTGCCAGGTTATGGCTATAGTAAAATGTCAAAAGCTGAACAAGTAAAAGTAAATCGCTTTATAGATGAATATTTGCATATACGTAAAAATATATCTTTAATTATTTTGTTAATTGATATTAGACATACTCCCGGCAATAATGATCGTTTAATGTATGATTATATTCTTAATTCTGGAATTCCATTTATAGTGCTTGCAAATAAAGCCGATAAAATTGCAATTACCAAAGTAAATAATGCAGTAAAAAGTATTCAAAAAGAGCTAAACCCTATTGGAGATTTTACATTTTTGCCTTTTTCAGCTGAAAGAAGAATATATTGTGAAAATGTTTGGAACATTCTAGAAAGATTAATAGATTTAAATTGTTGATTTTTATGTTAATTTATGTTATAATTTCTTTATTGCTTTTAGCAAAATTTTTAAAAAAGGTGGCTTTTTTATGAAACGGACAAGGTTAATTCAGTTCTTCTCAGACATCACAAGAGATAAAGTCAAAAGTTATATACAACTTAACTTTCCTCAATGTGAAATAAGTACATCACGTACAACAATTTTTTTTAATTTGAAAATTACAGCTGATAGTCAAGAAACCTTGACCCAAGTTTTAGATTCCATTATCAGGGATTGTTCACTTGATATTGCGGAAGCTATTGATTAATTTGGGTTTACTTTACAAGTAGAAAATTTTAATTATTTTCTACTTGTTTTATATATATATTTATAACCTTATAAGAATCTTTATCTAATTATTCGAATCTACTCAAACTTGTGCTATTAAAATTGAAGTTCTTTCGAATTTGTTTGACAAATTTCGACATATATGTTAAAATTTTTTTATCCTAAATTCGCAGGTGGCGAAAATATATTACTTAAGGAGGGCCTAATTATGGCCAACAAGTTTAATCCGCGTATTCCATTCTGTTTCGAAACCAAGTCCGAACGGTTAGCTGCTTCTAAGGAAATGGATAAGGCATTTCCAATGCTCCGCACTTCGGAATGCAAACAGGAAATCTATGGTCAATATTTCTATGTATTGTTTATAGAAGAAACGCGCTCCTTTCTTTATGATTCTCAAGTTGAGAGTCTTATGAGGAAATATGGTGGAGTACGAAGAGATATCTTAAAAGATAAGCTCTCTTCTTAAAACCAGTAAAAGGTATGTAGCATTTCATATGCTACATACCTTAACTTTTTTCTTCCTTTTTCGTTATTGCTTTTAATGCCTTTTGACGTTCCATTGTCACTATATGTCCACACCCCAAGCATTTTAATTTAAAATCAACCCCAACTCTTGTAATCTCCCAAAGTTTACTTCCGCATGGGTGAACTTTTTTGGTTCTAACAATATCTCCAATATTATATTCCATATTACTTTAACTGATATTATCCTAATGTAATATCATTCCTTTCTTTTATAATTAAACAATAAATTTATTTAATCTTTTTACTACAATATCTTTTCCAAGAACTTGCATGATTTCATATAGATCTGGTGTGTTTTGTCTTTTAGTTAGAGCTACTCTTAAAACTGTGCTAATATCTCCTACATGTCCTGGCCACTTTTCTGGTTCTTTCCTATACTCTTTTACTTCTCTTGCATATCCTACTTCTTCTGCTAAATCTTTCATTTTATCAAACCATGTCTGCTTATCGTCAGATTCATTATAATATTTTTCTATGTATAACTTTAATATTTTTGAAATTTCTCCTTTGTCTGAAACTTTTCCAAAATTATATTCTTCTTCATTATAAAATTTATCTTCGTACATATAAATAATAGAATCCTTTACATCTGCCCATTTAGATATATCTTTTCTTGGTTTTACATTTCCTCTTTCTATTCCTAATACAGCTAAAGTATACTCTTTATCTTCCATCATTTTGGCTAATTCGTCATCATATTCTTTTGCCCAAGCAAATACATCATCATATAATTTTTTAGCTGAATATCTTGAAATTACGTTTTTAGATACATCAAGCATTTTTACCATATCAAAAAGTGCACCACTTACACCCATTTTATTTATTTTAAAATCAAATTCGTCAATAGGTTTATCTGGATTTTGCTTTCTCCATATCTCGAAATTTGAATTTGCAATATTTACTAAATATTCAATAACTGCTTCTTTTGGAATTCCTTGCTTTTTATAATATCCAACTGCAGCCTCTGGATCTTTTCTTTTACTCAACTTTCTTTTTGATGTTCCATCCATTTTCATGATTGTTGGAATGTGAGCATATTTGGGTGCTTTAAACCCAAGCATATAGAAAAGTTGCAAATGAAGAGGTACAGATGATAGCCATTCTTCTCCACGAATAACCATTGTAGTTCCCATTAAATGATCATCAACAGCATGAGCGAAATGATATGTTGGAAGTCCATCTGATTTAATAATTATAATATCTTGGTCATTTTCAGGAAAATCAATATTTCCTTTTATAACATCATGATGTTTAATTTTCTTTTCTTCATTTCCAGGTGATTTTAAACGAATAATGTAATCTTCTCCATTTTTTATTTTTTCAATTGCTTCCTCTACTGTAATATTTCTTCCAGTTGCCCAAACTCCATAATAACCTGTTCTAACCTTTGCATCTTCTTGCCTTTTTCTCAATTCTTCTAATTGCTCTTGTGTTTCAAAACTTGGATATGCTTTTCCTTCTGCAATTAATTTTTTTGCATATGATTGATATATATCTTTTCTTAAAGATTGTTTATATGGTCCATAGTTTCCTATTTCATCGTTTTGGCTTATCATTCCTTCATCTATATCGATTCCGAAACTATTTAATGAAGAAACAATATCTGTTACTCCATTTTCAATTTCTCTTTTCTGATCTGTATCTTCAATTCGTAAAAAGAATAATCCATCTGTTTTTTTTGAAACTAATTTTGCAATTATACATTGAAAAATTCCACCAATATGAACAAAACCTGTTGGACTTGGAGCATATCTAGTAACAACAGCCCCCTCCTTTAAATTTCTTCTTGGATATTTTTCTTCATAAAAAGATGCATCTTTTGCATCTGGAAATATTAATTCTGCTAAATCTTTATAATCCATATCTTATCAACATTCCTTTCACTTTTAAGTATAAAGTTCGATTGATTAAAAACAAACTTTATTTTACTAACCTTTCAAACTAAATCTTTTTTATTTTTAATAATGCCTTACTTCAAATACAAAATTATAAGTAAGGCATTAGCTGTATATTTTCACTATATTAGACTTAAAAATTATACTTCCATAATAATTGGTAAAATCATAGGATTTCTTTTCGTTTTTTGGAAAATATAATCTCTTAAATTTTCTTTTAGAGTTGATTTTATTGTTGACCAATCTGTTATTTTTTTATCCTCGCATTTTCTTACTTCTTCTCTAATTACTTTTTTAACATCGTCCATTAAATTTTCAGATTCCCTTACATATACAAAACCTCTAGAAATTACATCAGGACCTGATACAATTTCGCCAGATGCCGAGTCCATAGTCATAACAATTATAATTAAACCATCTTGTGATAAATGCTGACGATCTCTTAGAACAATATTTCCAACATCTCCAACACCTAATCCATCAACTAATATTTTGCCTGATGGAACTGATGTGGTTAATTTTGCCTCATTTTCATTAAGTTCTAATACTCTACCATTTTTCATAATAAATATATTTTCTTCTGGTATTCCCATTTTCTTTGCTGTTTCTTCATGTGCCATTAGCTGTCTATATTCACCATGAACAGGAATAAAATATTTTGGTTTTACAAGAGCCAATATTAATTTTTGTTCTTCCTGGCAAGCATGTCCTGAAACATGTATTGCTTCTAATGAACTATATACTACTTCTGCACCTATTTTCATTAGATCATCAATTACCTTTGAAACTAATTTTTCATTTCCTGGAATTGGTGTTGCAGAAATAATAATTTTATCATTTGGTGTAATTACTACTTTCCTATGTTCTCCTATCGCCATTCTGGTTAATGCAGACATTGTCTCTCCTTGACTTCCTGTTGTAAGAATTACTAGTTGTTCATCTGTATAGTTTTTTATTAAATCTATATCTATAAATACATTCTCTGGGACATCAATGTACCCTATGCTTCTGGCTGTATCAATCATGTTAATCATGCTTCTTCCACAAACAGCAACTTTTCTTCCATATTTCACAGCAGAATTAACTATTTGTTGAACTCTATGAACATTTGAAGCAAAAGTAGCAACAACTATTCTCTTTGTACAATTTAAGAATAACTTATCAAAAACTTCTCCAACAGAACTCTCTGACATAGTATAACCTTTTCTTTCTGAGTTTGTACTATCGGACATTAATGCAAGTACACCTTTATTTCCTATTTCTGCTATTCTTCCAAGGTCCATTAATTTTCCATCTATTGGTGTATGGTCTATTTTAAAATCCCCTGTATGCATAACTGTTCCAACTGGTGTATGAATTGCAAGCATAACAGAATCTGGAATGCTGTGGCAACTACGAATAAATTCTACTTTTATTTTTCCAAAATTAATAGTTTGACCTTGCTCTACTATTTTTAACTTTGTTTTTCTTAATAATTTATGTTCTTCTAATTTATTTTTTATAAGACCTATTGTTAACTTTGTTGCATAAATTGGCATATCTACCTGCTTTAAAACATACGGAATAGAACCAATGTGATCTTCGTGGCCATGTGTAATTACTAATCCTCTTATTTTTTCTTTATTTTTTTCTAAGTATGTTACATCTGGTATTACTAAATCTACTCCAAGCATATTATCTTCTGGAAATTCTAATCCACAATCTACAAGTACAATTTCATCATCATATTCAAAAACTGTAATATTTTTTCCTATTTCCTCTAGACCTCCTAAAGGAATAATTTTTAAATTTGGTTTTTTAAATTCAAATTTATCATCTTGTCTTTTTTTGTTTTCTCTTGCTTCTCTTTTATTATTTCTATTTATTTTTTTAGTTTCTTTAATATTCTCATTATTGTTTATTTTTTTGGTTTCTTTAGCATTCTCTTTGCTTTCGTTTATCTCTTTTATTCCTGTTTTATTTTTATTAGTTCTTGTCTCTCTATTTGTTTTATATGGCTTATTTGTTCTTTTCTTTGTAGAACCTTCTTTTATACTCTTTTCTTTTGCTTCTTCTACTCGTTTTGTTTCTTCCTTTTGTTTTAACTCTTCTGTCATTTTCTAACTCCTCTCTTTTTTCGTTTAAATTTATTAGTTAGGTTCTAATAAATAATAATTTTTTAGTGTAAATGAATAACACAAATTAAAATCAGAAACAAAGCACGTAAAAAACACCGTCCCACTTAAATATACATGCTTTCACACTAATTTTCCGACTTTTTTTATATTTTACTATTTATTACCTTACTTATTTATTTTTTTAGTTTTCCGAACCCATTTTAAATTTAACCTTTACTTTAATATTCTCCCTTATAAAGGTTATAGCACTTATAAATTTAAATCTCTTACTTACCATTATGGTAATTCACTTGGAATATTATACAATCTTTTTCATATTTTGTCAATGCTTGAGCCAATTATTCCTGCGTCATTTCCAAATGTTGCCAGTTTAAGTTTTGGTATATCGCCCTTGTTAAAAAATAATTTATTGTTAGAAAATTTATTATTTAGCTTATTCCATAATATATCTTTATAGTAAATAAAACCTCCTCCTAATGAAATAGCCTCAGGTTCTAAAATGTTAGTAATATTTGTTAATCCTAATATTAAATCATTTAAATATTCTTCAAGAATAGCAATAATTTGTTTATTATTTTGGTTCTCTTTTAGACTTTCTACTATTTTTCTAGAATCTTTGTAGTCAATTCCTAACTCCTTTGATATATCTAATTTTAATGCTTTCATTGAAGCATATGTTTCAAAACAACCTTTGTTTCCACATTTGCACAATTTTCCGTCTTTTTTTATAACCATATGTCCAAATTCAAAACCAGAATATCTCTTAGGAATAAGCATCTCTCCATCAATAAATGCAGCTCCTCCAATTCCAGTTCCAATGCATAAAAATATTGCATCTTCCACGTTTTTTAAACTTCCATATGTTTTTTCTGCAATTGCTGCACACTTAGCGTCATTTCTAATTGAAATATTAGAATATTGTAGATTTTCTTTCAAAATGTTCACGATTGGAAAAGATTTTATTCCTAAGTTAACAACATTTTTTATATATCCATCTTTTGGTTCTCCTGGAGTTGCTATACCTATTTTTTTTATATTATTTATTTCGATATTATGTTCTTTTAACAATTCTTTTATAAAATTTATAATTGTTGAAACAATTATATCTTCAATATCCTGTATATTATCTTTTTTTATTATATCTTTTTCTAACTTGTCTACAATCTTTCCATCTGTGCTTACTAAACCAACAGCAATATGGCTTCCACCTAGATCAATTCCTATATTCATTTATTTCTCCCTACGAAATTTTATTTAATTAAAAGGATTACCTATATAAATCTCTAGGTAATCCTTAAATGCTTTTTTATTTTTCTTCTATAACAACAGTTGTATTATCTGATTGTACATCTTCTACAACCATATTATTATCTTCTGACTGATTGCTCTTTACCATATTATTAGTATTTTCATTAACCATAACAATATCATTTTTATCTTTTTTGCTTAATTCATTATTATAATAATCCATTGCTATTGGAATAATAATTGCTCCCAATATTAATACAATCACTATTATCATTAAATTCTTTAATAGTTTCTCCTTTTTTAACATTAATCTTCCTCCTTATTTTATAAAAGTTAATGCTATAATTAAAATTCCAAAAATTACTCTATAAATTGCAAATATCTTAAAACTTCCTTTTTGTAAATATTGTAATAAAAACTTAATTACAAGAATTCCTACAATAAAGCTTGCAAATATTCCTACAAAAAATGGAATACTAAACACAAAATCCTTTAGCTTAAAAACTGTTGCTGCAAGTACTATTGGAGCAGATAACATGAACGAATATTTTGCTGCTGACTCTCTATCAACTTTTAACATTCTAGCTACAGTCATTGTAACTCCTGATCTTGAAACTCCTGGAATAAATGCCAAACTTTGTGCAAGTCCAATTAAAAATGTTTGTTTTAATGTCATATGTTCATAGTCTGTTGTTGCTTTAGAATTTTTATCTACAACATATAAAACTATACCCATTATAATTAATGCAAATGCAATAATTAGTGGTGTTGTTAATTTATTTCCTATAAAATGATCTAGTAAAAACCCAATAATTCCACCTGGTATCGTTGCAAGTACTATATACCAAAACATTCTTCCTTCAACCGAGTTTTGTTTTTTTACTACTTTGTTATATCCACCTTTTATTAATCCAATCCAGTCTTTAAAAAAGAATAAGCCAATTGCAAGTAGTGTTCCAGCATGTAATGCTACATCAAATCCCTCAAAAGCCACCATAAAGCTTTCACTCTTGGTCCAGTCAAATATCCATGGAATAATTGCCAAATGGGCTGAACTCGAAATTGGTAATAGCTCTGTTAAACCTTGTACAATTCCTAATATTAACGCTTGTATTATATTCATACTAATCATTTCTCCTTTTTTAATGAATTTTATCTTAATTCATGTTCAATAGTTTGTTTTATTATTTTAGCTGCACTTTTTGGTGCGATTTTACCAGGTATGGCAAGTGCCCAAACCATTTTTAACCCCAAGTCTTTTGCCGCTTCTTGTTCTACTCCTCCTGGCTTTGATGCTAAATCTATAATTAAAGTAGATTTCTTTATTAATTTTAATTTTTCAGCATCTAAAATGATGTTTGGAATAGTATTAAAAATTATATTGAATTTGCTTAAATTTTCGCTTAAATTTTTAAGTGGTATTTTATTATATCCATATGTTGTTATCCATGCCAAATCTTCCATTTTCCTTGCTTCGCAAAATACGTTTGCCCCCATTCCTGACAGTGTCTTTGCAAGTATTTTTCCAATTCTTCCAAAACCTAAAATTAAAATATTACTTCCATGAATAGTTTCGTTTGTTTCCTCTATCGCAATCTTTATGGCTCCCTCAACTGTTGAAATACTATTTAATATAGCAAGTTCCTCATTTTTCATTAAATCAATTACTTTTATGTTTTTGTGTTGAATTAATTCATAAAATTTTTCTGGGATATTTCCAGCTATAAAAGTTTTTTCTTTCAAATATCTTGTAAGTTCTTCTATTTTCACTTTTTCATTACTAAAACTTTCTTTTATATAAATATCATCATTAGTAAATGGCATAGAACTTATAATTATATCGCTACTTTCTATACATCTATTCAATGTATCACACTTAGCAATAGAGAAGTTATCTGCAATTTGACTGGACTTTTCTAATCCATATGTATATACTTCAAATCCATCTTGTTGCCAAATATTTGCAAGGTACACAAGTCTTAAATCTCCACAAATAATAGATATTTTTTTATTCATATTAATTCTTTCCTTTCATAAAAACTTAATATGAATATATTCTATTCCTCCAAAATTTATCACTTGCTTTGTTTCTATTCTTTTTCTTTTTGCTTAATATCTTCTTTTTTATTTTCAATTTGGTTATTTTTCATGTTTTTCATCATCTTTAAATCATTATTATTTAATTTATTTACTAAATAGTATGTATCCTCTAAATGTTTCTGCGTTTTTTCTTCTTTAATAGATATTTTTTCGCTTTTTGTTATGTTTAAAGTATCATTTAAATTTGGAACTCTAATTTTTTTTATTATTGGAGCAAACATTGCTTGTCCTTCTATTTTTTTGTAAATTTTACTGTCTAATTCGATTGCAACATTTATATAATCAATTGCTTTTTCTTTTTCCCCTTTTAACATGCATATTTGTGCTAAGTAATAGTATGCTCCTGACTCCATATTTTCAGAAGTTAAACACTCCATAAAACGCCTTTTTGCTTCTTCTAAATCTCCATAAATCATTGCAATTTGTGCTAAACTAAATTTAGCACTATACAGTAAACTGTTAATTTCAGCTGCTGTTTCATAATATTCTTTTGCTTTCTGAAAATCATTTAATCTAGTATATACCATTCCTAAATTATAATAGATTTCATAATTTCCAGGGTTATATTTTAATGCATCAGAATATACAAATGTTGCCTCTTTAAATCTTTCTTCCATATATAAAATATCTCCTAAAAGTAAAGAAGCATCTAAATAATCAGGTTTTTTCTTTAATAAATCATTTAACATATTAATAGCTTCTTCATTTTTATTTAGTTCTTTTAAAAAACCAGCAATTTTATAATAGGAATTATAATCTTTTGTGTTAATTTCTATAGCTCTTACATATTCATCAATTGCATTTGTATATTTTTCTTGTTCTTCATATATTTGCGCAAGTTGTTTATGTCCTAAATAACTATTTGGGTATTTATCTATTAAATTTAATATGTATTTTTTTGCTGTTTCTGTATCGCCTTTTATAATAAAAAACTTTGCAATAGCAATATTTAATATTTCAGGAAATAAAAAACCTTTCTTAGTTTCTACAAATAATATTATGCATGGAATAATTAATGAAAAACTATAAATTATTATATATAATACTAAATTAGGATTTGCTCCAGATATTAATTCTATAAAATTTATAGCAATTCCAATAAATTGCATAATTAAAATGTCAATGTAAGTAGTATCATTTTTTTTTATCATTTTTAAGAAAAATATAACGAATAAAGTAAATGCTATCAAATTAAATAAAATTTTTTGAATAATCATAATTACCTCTTCTATTTTTTAAATTTTTCACTATAATTTTTTATCGATTGTTCAATTATTCTTTCAGCTTCTTCCCTTCCATATACTGTGTCTACTGTAGTTTTCTTACCTTCTAACTGTTTATATACTCCAAAGAAGTGCATAATTTCATTTGATATATGATTTGGAAGCGCATTAATATCACGATAGCAATTAAAATATGGGTCATTTTTTGCAATAGCTATTATTTTCTCATCTGCTTCATCACTATCTATCATTTTTACAACACCTATTGGATAGCACTCAACTAATGTAAGTGGATACATTGATTCTTGTCCAATAACAAGGACATCTAACGGATCTTTATCATCTGCATATGTTCTTGGAATAAATCCGTAATTTGCTGGGTAGTGTGTTGCAGTGTATAATATTCTGTCAAGTTTCAACATTCCAGTCTCTTTATCTAGTTCATACTTATTTGAACAGCCTTTAGGAATCTCTATTACTGCTACAAAATTATCTTTCTTTATTCTTTCTTCAGATATATCATGCCAAATATTCATTTATCATCATTTCCTTCCATTTTGTTTATCATTTTCCTTATTCTATGACAAAAATAGTAAAATGTCAATTTATTTTAGTACTTTTCACCTATTGTCTATACCCATTTTATTATATTTTTATAAATTATTAAATTGTATAACTTTTAACTTAAACTAGTTTATTTTTATTGGTTTTCATGGTATAATTATTATATTAACATTTTGATGAAAGGAGATAGATTCACAATGAAAGATCTCTCAAAACTGCAAAAGCTATATGAAAGCAAGCCTAAGTATAGGCGGTTTCTGCTTGAGGTATATCCTCAAATTTACAATGGCAACAAGAAGCTAGAACTTTCACAGGTATATAGCCACAGAATTATTCGAAGTGTTCTTCGACAATTAAATTTAAGACCAATGAGAATTAACCAATCCAAAAAATTCGTCATTGTAAAATAGCCCTAAACTGGCGTATTCTTTTATAGATTATGCCAGTTTTTATTATTTCTTATGATTAATTGCATCATTTACTATTTCACTTAATTTTAATGTTTTTTCGTCGTTTAGTCCATATGCCTCAACATAAACATTTAATGCTCTTTTTAACGAATTAATTTCGTCACTCGCAAAATAAATCTCATCTAATTTTGTGTCTAATGCCTTAGCAATTTTTACTATTACAAATAAACTAGGATTTTTTACTTTGTTATTTTCAAGCTCTGACAAATATGAAATTGACAATCCTGTATCTTCTTTTAATTCTTTTAGTGTTATATTTTTTATTTTTCTTAATTCCTTTATTAAAAAGACTAGCACAACTTATCACTCCTTATATTATTTCGACATTTTTCTACATTATTATAATACAAGAAAATCGTTTCATTTTCTAGTCTTTATTTTTTATTCTAGTTTAATTAGAATGTACTTGTAATTAATTATATATAATATTTATAAAAAGCAATAACATATAAGTGTCAAATCCTTATTAAACTATATATTAATTATTTAGATTTGACCTTTCTAGTTATCGCTTTTTTTATTTTCATGATAATTCATATTTACTTAGCATAAAAAATGTTTATTGAGAAAATTTTAATACTTTATTAGCTAAGTTATATTAATTATGAAGTTTTTGCTTTTTGTTGTTTTATTCTAATGTTTATATAATCGTCTAGTTTTTTACTTTGTTCTAATATTTTCTCATATTCTTCATTTTCTAAAATCATTCTCTCTAGCTTGGCTCTGTTTTTTAAAATTTCTAATTCAATACACATACCAATCACCTCTATTATTAGTATATCATATTATGTTCACTCTGTTTGTTGAATTTTGTCGAATACTTAAAAAAATTTTCTTTCTTTATAGAATAATACTCCAATTTAACAAAAAATAAATTTTTAGAGCCCACTGAAGAACTTAGTATGATACTTTTTCAGTGGCACCCTTGTATACCTTTTATCATCTTTAAATATTCTTTATTATATTTCTACATAATTTATTGAATCCAATTCCACATATATAACCAATTGTCTCACTTGATAGATAATTATTTTCTACAGCATATTTATTCCAAGTTTTTTCATTTGGTCTTTTTCTCTTTACTCTAATATATTTTTCTAAAGCTTCTATTGTTATATTATACATTAGCATTAATTCTTTATTATCTTTTAACATTCTTATCACCAAATAACCTTGTATAAATCTGTTACTCCTACGTCTAATGCTTTTGCCAATTTTACCATTACAACTAAACTTGGCATTTTAAAGTTTTTTTCAATATCACTTATATGCGACGTAGAAACTCCGCTTTTCTCTGATAATTTTTTTAAAGTTATTCCTTTATCCTGTCTAATTTGTTTTAATAAAATTTCTATGCGCATCTTCACCACCAATTTCTAGTATGAACATATTTTATTTTATTTAAACACAGAATCTTTCCGCTATGGCGGAATTAGTGAAAATAATGCTATTTTTATTTATTTGTTAATTTTTACATATAAATTCTATGTTGTCGTTGCATCACCTCTTTACTTTCGAAACTTTTGTTCGTATTGTATCATATGTTTTTACGTTTGTAAATGGTAATTTGTATTTTTTATAAAATTGCTCCCTGTATTAAAATGCAACTTAATTTTATACTATACTTTTTTACAAATACATTATAATCTGTTTAATTGATTATTTTCAAATACTATGATATAAAGTTATTGGGAGATGAGGAAATGAATAAAATATTAAGTTTCATAGCCAATAAAGATAAGTTACTACTTTTGCAAGGAAGTCCCAATGATCCTCAATATAAAAAATCTTTATGGTATGTTGTTACTGGTGGTTACGAAGAATTTGATTATACACTTGAAAATACAGTTATACGAGAAGTAAAAGAAGAAACAAATTTAATTGTAAATGAAATGATATATCTTAATTGGATTTTTAAATATAATTCTTTAGGAAAAGAATGTACCGAATATGCATATATTTCATTCGTAAATAATACATTCGTAAAACTTAACGAGGAAAGTATAGGATATAAGTGGTGTACAATTGATGAATTTATTGGAACAATTGATTGGATTGGAGATAAAAAAATATTAAAAGAGGTTATCAAAAAAGCTCTCAAAAAAGAAAAGTTCTGGAGAATTGAAAAAGTTGAGAAATTATAATATACAGGGTCATTTCACAAAATATTCTTTGTAGTATTTTATGAAATAACCTTAATACTTTTATATTAATTTATTACTATCATCTATTTTCTATGTTGAAAATTAAAAGACCCCAATAAATTTGGGGATCTTAAAAATTTAAATATCTAAACTTTACTACATAGTCTATTTCTAATTAAGTCATTAATAATATCTTCAAAATTATACATGACACCATTGCTTACTAATGTATCTAGAATTGTGTCAATCTCTTTTTCATCTTCAGTAATTTGTGCAATGTCATTTATCTTCTCTTCTTTATTAGGCAAATTATTGTCTTTAACAACTTCTATTCCATATAATTCGTCTTTTGTTTTATAATATCTTACCCTCTCTGTGACCATACTTTCTATTTCATTTATTTTTCTGTTTATTTCTATACATGCATAAAGACTTTTCATTGCTATTCCCCTTCCTTTCTTTTGAGCACATATGCTATTTTACAACATAATAGCACTTTTTACAACATTTTTTCATCGTCTTATTCTGTCCTTTTTCGACACTTTTCGACTTTGAATTTTAATGCTCATATATTTTCTTTTTCACCATATCTTACTCTCTTTTAAACCCTTTTCCCCAAATTTCTCTTGCATTACTTATTACAATAAAAGCTCTTTTGTCTATTTGAGTTGCAATATCTTTTATCTTTCTAATCTCGCTTCTCGACCCTACGCAAAAAAGCATCATTTTATCATCATGTTTAAACATTCCTTTTGCATATATGCCTGTACTTCCTCTATTTACCTTTTTACTAATTTTTTTTGCAATTTCTTCATATTTAGGAGAAATAATAAACATAGTCTTAGTAAACATTACCCCTTCAAAAATAATGTCAATCATTTTTCCCATTAAATAAATAGCAATTGCAGAATATAGACCAACTTCAACATCTCTAAATACAATTACACTTAAAGTAACTATTATTATATCAATAATCACAATTAAATTGCTACTTTGAAAATGTTTCTTATATGAACGTATTAAATATGATAATAAATCAGTCCCACCGGTGGATGCATTAACCTTTAAAATAAGCCCTGTTCCGATTCCCATTAAAATTCCACCATATATACAGGCCAGTAATCTATCTTGAGTAAATGGAGCAAATTTATCTAATAAATCAATAAAAACAGACAATAGAATCGTTCCTAAAACTGATTTAATTAAAAAGTCCTTTCCAATCCTAAAAAATCCAATTGTAAGCAATGGGATATTTAAGATTAACATTACTGTACCTACCGGAATATTAAAAATGTAATATATAATAGTAGCAATACCTGCGAATCCTCCTGTAGATAACTGATTTGGTAATAGAAAAAAGGATGTAGCAGTCGCCATAACAAAACATCCTGAAATAATTCCTAAAAAATCTAGTATATATTTTTTTAATATTAATCTCCTTTTTATTCTTTTATATTTCATAAAAAATCACCTATATTACCATTATCAACTAATATAGGTGATTTTATACCCAAAACATTTTATAATTATAAAATTAAACAATTTATCACTTTATTATCTAATCTCAACTAATTGGATGTTATTATAATTTATAAACACACTTTATCATATGTTTTAATAACTTTTACCTCAAATTTGCCTGGTTTAATTTCATCATCTTGCACAATAGAAACATCTACATCATATACTTGTTTTAATTTATTTATATTATCTTTTTTATGTCCTATTATATTATTAATATTTGCCGAATTTGCTCTAATTTCTACTTCTTTTACTTTAGCATTAAATTTTTTAATTTTTTCAATAATTGCATCATACCACATACTAGATTCAACCAGTTGTCTAAATGCAGGATGATATGGTCCTGCAATGACCTCACTTTCTTTTTTACTTGGATCATCAATTGTGTTTGTATTTTGCAAGCCAATTCTAATAACTTGTATATTCTTTCTTTGAAACATTTTTACAACTTCTTTTGATCTCTCTATCGCTTGATTTATTGTAAGAGGAACATATTCTCCTGATTTATATTCTTCTTCCAGCTTAGTGCCCTTTATTACTAAAACAGGATAAATTCTTAATATCTTAGGTTTTAATCTAATTAAGTCTTTAGCTGTATTTACTTCGTCAAGTTTTGTACTTTCAGGAAGACCTAGCATCATTTGGTGTCCTAATATAAATCTATATCTTCTAATTAATTTTGAAGCTTTTTTTACATCTACATATGTATGACCTCTTTGACATCTAGCAAGTATATAATCACTTGTTGATTGAACTCCAAGTTCAATTGTCTTCACATGATACTTTTTTAGTCTTTTTAATATTTTCTTGTCAATATAGTCTGGTCTTGTGGAAATTCTAATACTATTTACTTTTCCTTGCTTAATATACTCATTGGCAGCCTCTAATAACTCCTCTTGAATTTCTTCTTCAATACCAGTAAAGCTTCCACCAAAAAAAGCAACTTCAACATATTTATTATCATCTTTAAAATTACTTAAGTAATATTCAATTGTGTCTTTTACGTCTTGTCCTGTTATCATTTTAGTTTGGCCACTAATGCTTCTTTGATTGCAGAAAGTACATGCATTTGGACATCCCAGATGTGGAACAAATATTGGTATAATATACTCCTTCTTCATTGCCTTAAACCTCCTTTTATTTAATAATATTGTATTTTTACCTAGATTTTTTATAGCATACCATTTCTATTAAACTTAAACTTTATTTCATTAATTTTAGTGCTCTGCTGGCAGCCTCCATTTCAGCCGCTTTTTTTGTTTTGCCTTTACCGAGTTGCTAGTTCTTTTCCATTTAAACTTACCTTTGCTGTAAAAATTTTATCATGATCTGGACCTGATTCATTAATAATTTCATAATGAATATTTACATCACCATGTACCTGTAATTTTTCCTGTAGAACTGTTTTATAGTCCTTCATCCCAACATTTTGACTTGCTATTTTTATATAATCTCTCAAATTGTCTACGATAAATTTTTCAGCATTATCTAAACCAGAATCAAAATATATTGCTGCAATAATTGCTTCAACACTATCTGCTAATATTGCAGGTCTTTTATTTCCATTGCTAATTGCTTGACTTTTACCAACATATAAGAAATCACTAAAATTATGCTTTTGTGCCACTTTATATAGACTCTTTTCACAAACAACATCAGCTCTAACTTTAGTCATTTCTCCTTCTTTTAAATTTGGATAATTATTGTAAATATATTTGCTAGAAATAAATTCTAAAATACTATCTCCCAAAAATTCTAATTTTTCGTTGCTTTTTATATTATTTTCGTTTGCATAAGATGTATGTGTTAGTGCGTTTTTTAATAATTCTTTATTTTTAAAATGATATCCTATACTTTTTTCTAATAATTCTAATTTCATTTCTTCCATCTCCACTTTTTACTTTTAGCTCTGAATATTATACACCATAATAGAAAAAAAAGAAAGGTATAACCCTTTCATTTATTACTTTTTTATAAAACTTATGCTACATGTTCCTTTATATAGTCTACTACATCACCTACTGTAACTATCTTTTCAGCATCAGCATCTGGAATTTCTGTATCGAATTCTTCTTCTAATGCCATAATTAATTCGACTATGTCTAAAGAGTCTGCTCCTAAATCATCTATAAAAGATGCTTCCATTGTAACAGATGAATCAGTAACACCTAATTGTTCAACAATTATTCCTTTTACTTTTTCAAAAATATCTTCTGAATTCATGAAGTCACCCCCTCTCATTTGCAATCAAATTTTATTTTCTTAAACATATTATATGTTGATTAAATTGTCAAGAACTTTAATTTAAATTTTATAATTAGATTTTATTTTGTAATTTATCAAACTCCTCAATCATCTTACCAACAGCATTATTTTTAACAAATTGCTCTGCTTGTTTTATTGTACATGCGAATAATTTTGCATCACTACTACCATGTGCTTTTACAACTGGCTTTTTTACTCCTAAAAATAAAGCTCCACCATATTCCTTATAGTCTGTTATTTTAGCAAAACGTTTAATTGCAGGTAAACTTGGAACAGCAGCTATAGTAGAAATAATATTACTCTTTATACTTTCAGTTAAAGATCTTTTTATAAATTTTCCTAATCCTTCACTTGTTTTTAAAAATACATTTCCAGAAAATCCATCTGTAACTAAAGCGTCAATTTCGCCTGAAAAAGCTTCTCTTCCTTCAACATTTCCAACAAAATTTATATTTAATTCATTTGATTTCTCCTTTAAAACTTTAAAGGCTTCTTTTGTTAAATCATTTCCTTTTGTTTCTTCTGTACCAATATTTAACAAGCCAACTCTTGGATTTTGAATATTAAATGTATTTGACAAATATATTGTAGACATCTGTGCAAATTGTAATAAATTAATTGGCTTACAATTTGTATTAGCACCAGCATCTATTAAAAGAAATTTACCTTTATATGCTGGAAGCATACCAGCAAGTGCAGGTCTGTCAATTCCTTTAATTCTACCAATTAGCAATGTAGCTCCTGTTAGCAAAGCTCCTGAATTACCAGCAGATACAAATACATCTCCCTTTCCTTCTTTTAATAAGTTAAATCCAACAACCATAGAAGAGTCTTTTTTCTTTTTTATAGCTTGTGTTGGAATATCTTCCATCTCAATTGTTTCTGTAGCATTATATATTTTTAGTCTTGGAGAGATATCTTCAATACGCTCTTTTCCATATAAAGCTTTGATTCTATTTTTAATTACTTCTTCTTTTCCAATTAAAACTATATCTGCTTCCGTATTTTTTAATGAATTTACAGCTCCTGTTATGTTTGCATCTGGTGCATTATCCCCGCCCATTGCATCAAAAAGTATTATCATTTCATTTCCTCCATTGATTTGTTTATATAGTATATTTATTATTCTTGTATTTTATAACTTATCTTATTTAAAGTCAATGCACTATGTGATTTTATAATTACTTTTTTGTAATTATTTTTGTATAAAATGCCATTTATTCTACATAATTAATATAAAAAACAGAGTTATTAGTGTAAAATAAAAAAGGATGATAAAAATTCACCCCTTTTTATATTTATAAAATTTAATTATTGTAATTCTACTGTTGCTCCAACTTCTGTAAATTTAGCTTTTAATTCTTCAGCTTCTTCTTTCTTTACTCCTTCTTTAACTGTTTTTGGAGCTCCATCAACTAATTCTTTAGCTTCTTTTAATCCTAATCCTGTAGCATCTCTTACAACTTTAATTACTTGGATTTTGTTTGATCCAGCATCTTTTAATACAACATCAAATGATGTTTTTTCTTCAGCAGCAGCAGCTGCTCCTCCTGCTACTGGTGCTGCAGCTGCAACTGCAGATACTCCATATTTTTCTTCTATTGCTTTTACAAGTTCAGCTAATTCAGCTACTGTTAAGCTATCAATTTTTTCTAATAATTCTTCTATCATTTTAATATCCTCCTAATTTTATTTTATAGTGATTTTAAGTTCACAACTCTAATTTTATTATTATGCATTTTCTTTTTGCATACGTACTTGGTCAAGCGCAACTGCAACTTTTGAAATATTTCCAAGTAATGCACCTGCAAGCATTCCAAGTAATTCTTGTCTTGATGGAAGTTTTGCTAAAGTAATTAATTCTTCTGTTGTCATTACTTTACCATCAATAATTCCACCTTTGATTTTATAGAATTCATTTTCTTTAGCATAAGCATATATTGCTTTTAAAGGTTCTAAATAATCTCCTTCACTCATTACTAAAGCTGTTGGTCCTTCTAATAAATCGTCTAATCCTGATTCTCCATTTGAATCTAAAGCTCTTTTAATTATATTGTTTTTTATAACTTTATACTCAGCCTTTGTATCTCTTAAGTTAGCTCTTAATTTTGTTACATCAGAAACATTAATTCCTCTGTAATCTGTTAAAAGAATAATCTTTGAATTTTTCATTTTTTCAGCTAAACTTTTTACTTCTTCTTCTTTTTGTTTTAATACAACATCACTAGCCATTTTTTTCACCTCCTGAAAATTTAGTAAAATAATAAACCAATCTATATATAGTCAAAGCAAAGACATATATATAAGATTGGTTATATTCCGCTCTAAATTATATGCCTCGGTAGGACTTATTTTTTTGCCTACTTTCTTTGGCTATATTTTATAAATTATTTTTGGTCAATATACATACTTGGTCCCATTGTTGTAGAAATTGCTACACTTTTAATATATTGTCCTTTTGCTGCTGCTGGTTTAGCTTTTATAATAGCTCCCATAATAGCATCATAGTTTTCTAGCAATTTATCTGCACCAAATGAAACTTTACCAAAACCAAGATGAATAATATTAGTTTTATCTAATCTATATTCTACCTTTCCTGATTTAATCTCTTGGATTGCTTTTGTTACATCCATTGTAACTGTTCCTGATTTTGGATTTGGCATTAATCCTTTAGGTCCTAATACCTTACCAAGTCTTCCAACAACACCCATCATATCTGGAGTTGCAACAATTACATCATAATCAAACCAGTTTTCTTTTTCGATTTTTGGTATTAATTCTTCTGCCCCAACAAAGTCTGCTCCAGCTTTAGTAGCTTCTTCAGCTTTTGGTCCTTTTGCAAAAACTAAAACCTTTAAAGTTTTACCTGTACCATTTGGAAGTACTGTTGTACCCCTAACTTGTTGGTCAGCATGTTTTGAATCTACACCAAGTTTAACATGTAACTCAACTGTTTCATCAAATTTTGCTTTTGGCATTTTTTCAATTGTTTCTAATGCTTCTTTTACATTATAAACTTTTGATTTATCTACAAGCTTTTCGCATTCTAGATATCTTTTTCCCTTACTCATTTTAAATCCTCCTTTGGTATTAACGAATATTTAAAATATTCTCCCAGTTATATTTTAGTCGTTTACTACAACACCCATAGCACGAGCTGTTCCAGCTACCATGCTCATAGCAGCTTCAAGTGAAGCAGCATTTAAGTCTGGCATTTTTTGCTTTGCAATTTCTTCTACTTGTGTTTTTGTTATTGTAGCAACTTTTTCTTTATTAGGTTTTCCTGAACCCTTTTCAATCTTAGCAGCTTTTTTTATTAATACAGCTACTGGTGGTACTTTTGTAATAAATTCAAATGATTTATCTTTGTAAACTGTAATTACAACTGGTATGATCATTCCAGGTTGATTTGCAGTTCTATCATTAAATTCCTTTACAAATTGCATAATATTAACACCACTTGATCCTAATGCTGGTCCTACTGGTGGAGCTGGTGTAGCTTTACCTGCAGGTATTTGTAATTTTATAATATTGCTTATTTCTTTTTCTGCCATTTTTCTTAGCACCTCCTTTAATGTATGAATATTAACAAAAATAATCTATAAGAAATGTATAAAATAAATACATTAACTTATCTAATCTAAATCTTTTGAACTTGTGAAAAGTCTAATTCTACTGGAGTTTCTCTACCAAACATAGATACTAATACTTTAACTTTACGTTTTTCCTTATTGATTTCTTGTACTGTTCCAATAAAATCTTTTAATGCTCCCTCCATAACACGTACTGAATCATTTACATTATAGTCAACATTAATTTCTGTAAGGTCAAAGCCCATACTTCTGATTTCCTCATCAGTAAGTGGTATAGGGTCTGTTCCTGATCCAACAAAACCTGTTACGCCTCTTGTATTTCTAACAATGTACCATGTTGCTTCAGTCACAATCATTTTAATTAAAACATAGCCAGGAAAAACCTTTTTTAAATTAGTTTTTCTTTTACCATCTTTAATTTCAATTTGTTCTTCCATTGGAACAATAATTTCAAAAAAGAAATCTTCAAGTTCTCTGTTTTTTACTGTTTTTTCTAAGTCAGTTTTAACTTTATTTTCATATCCAGAATATGTATGAACTACATACCATTTTGCTTCTAATTCTTTGTTTTCTCCGAGACATTCTTTAGCCTCCTTTTATTATTCTACAGCTTGACTATTTGAATTTTGTTCTTCAGAGTTTTCACTTTGTGCTGATTCTGAATCATTGTTTTCATTTAAATTACCATTGTTATCAACAGTTGTGTTGTTTTGTGCTTCATTATTTTTCTTTGATTCTACACTAGATTTTAATTTTTCAACACCATATTGGTTTGCTTTTTCAAATGTAAAATCTAAAGCAAATACAATAGCTGTTGTTATTAAAACAATTGTAATAACAGCAATAGTGTTGTTAGCAAGTTGCTTTGGCGTTGGCCAAACAACTTTTTTAAGCTCTGCTTTAAAATTCTTAAAAAATTTCTTATTTTCTTTTTTTACATTCTTATTCTTTTTATTTTCATCTTTAGCCATTTTGTCTCCTCCTTAAAAAGGCTATTTTGTTTCTTTATGAGTAGTACGTTTCTTACAGAATTTACAATACTTTATAACCTCTAAACGATCAGTATTGTTCTTTTTATTTTTTTCAGTCATGTATGTTCTTCTATTACATTCTGTACATGCTAATGTAATTGGTTCTCTTGCTCCTTTTGCAGCCATTTTTAACACCTCCAGCCATATTTGCTCGTTTTATGTTATTAAGCGTATGTTTTCCTACATACGCTTAATAATTTTACCATTTATTTTCCAATATGTCAACACATTTATACTCTTTTTTTGTTAATTTTTCTTCTTTTGCATTGATGATTTTCATTAGGCATACAATTAGGATAGCTATTTTTTTTATTTTGTTTTTTTTGAACAGAAAATCCAAACTTTCCAACTTTCTTTCCCATTGTATAATATCCACCATTTGAATATGCTATTAAATTACATTTTGATATATCAAATGCACCTTTTTCATTAATATACCTTTCGTCTGCATGAATCGCAAGTACTTCAGCTATAAACATATGATGACTACCTAATTCCTTTATTTCTTTAACTCTGCATTCGACAGATACAGGTGATTCTTTAATCATTGGACAAGAAACAAATTTTGCTTTTTGCTTTGTTAATTTAGTTTCTTTAAATTTGTCAACTTTTGCTCCAGTTTTTACTCCGACACCAATCTGTTTGATATACTAGACTTTCATTAGTTAGGTTGATTACAAATTCCTTGCCTTCCTTTATCAATTTATAAGAATATCTTTCTGGTCTCACAGATATATATACCATTGCTGGGTTAGTATTTATAATTCCTGTCCATGCAACAGTTATTATATTTGATTTTTCCATTGTTCCACAAGATACCATAACTGCTGGTATTGGGTATAAAAAAGTTCCCGGCTTCCACATTACTTTTGACATTAATTTTTCCAACTTTCTATCAATTCTTTTATTTCTTTCATTCAAATATTAATTAACAAAAATATGATCATAAAAAATATGTAAATTTAAATATTTGATTTTATCAAATATAACATATATTAAAGATTATGTCAAAAAAAAAGAAAGCAACAAATAGCAAAACATACCATATGTGCTTTCTCATTTTGTCATCGTGAGAATCTAAATTTTAAAATTACAGAACACATTAAACAACATATTAATATCAAAGTTAAAATACATCCTATAGCAAATGAAAGCAAATAAATGCTTACCTCTATATTTTTAATATACAGGTTTTCAGATAAAAAATTTCTTGACTTTTCAATCAATTCAAGATTATTAGATGAAAATTTAATATTAATGGCTGCAGGCCTAACTAAAAAGTCTTTTTCGTTACTTTCAGGCTTATATAAATGAATATAAATAAATGTTGAAGAACTGTTTAACTCATATTTTATTTCATCCATATTTGTATACAAACAATCCTTAATAGTTTCTTCAATGTCATCCATCTCTTCATCTAATTGGTTGAATTTTTTCATATTGATTTTACTAATTATTGTATCAGCGATTTTGTCTAGATTATCATATGTTATTTCTCCTGGATAAGAATTAAATGCATCTCGATGTATATAGCATAATATACTATATACAATTATGCTGGCTGTTATTCCTACGATAATTGAAAAGATTACAGTTACCACTACTTTCCATTTTTCTGTCCTCTTGTAATATTTGAATTTCCGTTTCATAAGACGACCTCCAAAAAATTATTTTACTAGGAACATCCTAGAATACTTTGTATTTTAGCACACTTTACATAATTTGTAAAGATTTTAACTAGCATATGTCAATAAAAATAGAGCATAGATTAAAAATACTTATATATATTTCTAATTTATGCTCTATAAAAAATAAAAAACCTGGCGACAACCTATTTTCTCAGTAGGGAACCCCACTAATATTTTCGGCACATTGGAGCTTGACTTCTGTGTTCGGTAT
>USCV01000010.1 GCA_900553225.1 uncultured Clostridium sp.
TAAAATTCTTTTATAATATATTTAATGAATACATTTATTGACCTCAAGTCAATGAGATAAAAAAAGTAGATTTTTTATATCTACTTTTTTGCTTTTTTTATAATTGAGAGAACTAACTGACTAGCTCTCTCATCTTTATATTTATGTATTTATCTAAAAGTCTACTCTGCTTTAGTATTCTTTCTTTACTGTAATTCTCTCTTATCATTTGTTCTAATTTTGCTTTGTTTTTTATGATTAACAGTTCTACTCTGTAGCTCATTAAATCACCTCATATGTATTATAACATATTATGTTTACTTTGTCTGTCGAAACTTGTCGAAGATGCAAAAAATGTTGTTTTTTGTAAATAGAAAAAGACTATTGCTAGTCTTTTAATTATCAAGTTCATGTGAAATTCTTTGTATATCTGTTTTATTGTTCATATTTTTTCTGTATATTCTATCATCTATATATTTATTATTCTTTTTACCTGGTATCCCCAAATGATATATATCTACTAAAATTAAATTTAATTCATTATTGCAACGATGAATATAAAACTGTATTCTAGGAATCTCTTTATGTTTGTATTTTCTAACTTTATTTACAATTTCATAATATTTTATTGTCTCTTGTGTATTATTGTAAAATATATTCATTAAACGTTCAATTTTCTTTTTGTCTGACAATAATTCATCGCCTATAAAATATTTATTTAATATATCTACCCCATTTTTAAAATCCTTGTATATCTTTCTGAGTTCTGCATATGAATCTGTTCCACAGCTCTTTTCATAGTTTGTAAACTTATTATCCTTGTCATGTATCGATCTAAAGTTTCTTTTCATCTTTAAGCATGAATACTGTTCCTCATCAAATCTGCACTCTGCTTCGTTAAACCTATTTTTTCTTATACTTATTTGGTTTTCACTATTTTTTTGCATATTCTTCTACTATACTTTTAGGAGAAATCACATTGTTATGAAACATTTCTTCATAGTCAAAATTGTCTTTCCACGATTTATCGCAATGTGAAATATCAACTAGTCTAAAGTCATTTAATTCAAGAGTGTCATCTATTACATTGTTTACAAAATCTTGTAAGAAAGTATCTCCTTTAAATAAATTGTCATTATGATATTGTAGTAAGTTTTTCTCATGATATACATCTTTTACAACTGGACCATAAACCCATGCTTCAATATTTTCATTAAATAAGTATTCAGAATATTTTGAAACATCAATTTCCGTTGTTTCTCCTTGGTATCTTTTTCCTTTTAATATAAAACCTCCCCAATAGGCAAAACAAAAATATAATGTTTTTTGTAATCTAACAGGTGAAATATCTTTTCCTGTGTGCTCTTTATAATATTCACTTATATATTGTGCTAATTCTTTAGCCTTTAAGATTCCCATAACAATCTCCTTCTCCATCTCATATTTTATATTATACTATATTTTATGCTTCTTGTAAATATTATGTACACTAACCGTTTTTATATGTGTTATAATATATTATTTATATCAAAATATCATTTTTCGTTATTTTCGTCAATACTTTTTTACACAATCGTACGACAAAATTCGACAATTAATTTTCCTTGATTTTCCGCCATTTTTTCGACGCATGAGAATCAGTTTTAAGGCGTTTTTATTTTTTAGGCATATAGTTTTATGCCTCAATTTTACCGTTTTGGGCACAAAAAAAGAGGTAGATTGAAATTAATCAACCTACCTCATAATTTTATGCAAATAATTTTTCAAAAGTGTTCTTTCCTACAAGACCGTCTATTACTAAATTATTATTTTTTTGAAATTCTTTCACTTTGTTGTCTGTGATACTTCCAAAAATAGAATCAGCTTCTAAATCATAGCCTTTGCATATTAGCATTGCTTGAATTAGATATGTAATGTTTCCTTCGTCACCTTTTTCTACAACTACACAAGCTGATTTTGTTAAATTTCCAAAAATGCCATCTGTTGCTAAATTTCTATTAAATTGTTTATTTAATTCTGTTTGTAATGCTTTTACTAATGCTGTATGAGTTTCTGCACCATATATATTATCTACTGCTATATTAAAGCCATATCTACTATTTAATGTTGATTGTATATCTGCTATTTTGCCTTTTGCATTTTCTGTTACTACAGATATAGCTTGTCCATTTGCAATTTCGTTAAATCTAAAATTACGACCTGGACAAGATGTTGAATTTACATCTCTATGTCCTTGAACTTTATTAATATGATATTTGTTCTTTAAATATGCTACAAGTTCTTTACCAGTCTGTACTTGAACGTCTGGCATTTCTTCTACTTCAAAATTACCTTCAAAGCAAATTCCTATAGAATTATAATTATTCATATAAGCATGAGCTCCAATTTTTTCTTCTGATCTCATTCTATAAACTTTACCATCTTTTCGAACTAAAAAGTGGTATCCTGCACCTTCCCAGCCATTATTCAAGTGCCATCTATGTATATCTTCTGCACTTGCTACTGAACTAGCAGAATGGTGTAATATTATTCTATCTGTTGTCTGTCTATTAGACATTGCTTTAAAGTTTAAGTTAGTATTAATTATTTCCATAACCTATCCCTCCTTCTTTTTATCTCTTAACTGTATTAAAACGTCTTTTAATTTCTCTGGAAATGGTACTCCCATTTGAGAAACATTCTCTAATAAGGAAATACCTTCATTTGCTATAAAGAACATCATGACTATTTCACGTATTGCAGGTATTCCCATATTATTCTGTAATAATACTGTAACTCCTACTACAATAAGAATTACTACTTTCTTTATTATTCCTTTAAAACCTTTATATGAACTTAGCTCTTTATTGTATATCGCTTTTAACAGTCCTGTTATCCAATCTAATACAATAAAAGATACTAGTGTTATTGCTAGTCCATCCCATCCTCCTAAAAAGCTTACAATTAATCCTCCAATTAATCCAATCGCAATACTTACATCATTAAATAATTTTTCCATTTTCATTTCCTCACTTTCCACAGCCACTGCTGTTGCTATTCTTTCTTCTTTTTCACCTCTAATCTTTGCAAATATACGTAAAACTTATGTGTACATATTGATCTGCACTAATCGCACCACTTTTAATTTCACTATTGCGATTAAAATACATCCATTTTATTGTATCTGCTGTGTATCTTCCACCAATCGCCGCAAAAATTACTCCTTGCAGCTCAGGAATAAACGGCAAAGTCAAGAAGCCGAATATCGTTTGGTATATTAGCCTTAACTTTTCCTCGAAAATCGACTCTAACCACATTTCCGTTTCTAACACATTGATTTATATCAACATCTGATATATATGTCGAATTTACAGTTAGACTAGATACACGGTTTGGTGCCGATTTTGCATAATATTTTCCATCTTTTTTTTATTGCTTGTAATTCCATATCTTTTATAGCTTAGATGATAATTATTGATTTGTTTTATACATTACTACACCACTATATTGCTTATTAGCTGAATCACCATAATGTGAAGGAGAACCCCAATGTGTTATCACATTATTTGAAGAAATTCTTAATCTTACTGTATCTCCTTTTGCGCCATTATTTCCAAATAAGGAAAATATTGTTGCTGAAACAGCTTGTGGTACGCCCGAAATTATAGTTGCATAGTTTGGTGGAACAGATTTAAAAGCTATTACTCCAAATTCTATAATTACTAATTTTCCTATTTTATAACAATATACTGTAAAATCATCCGAATATACATATTCATCATTTATTGTTAATGGTATCTCTTGTATATCTAATATTTCACTCAGTTCCCCTATTGCAGTTTCGATGTTAGATTGAAATGTATCCATCGTTTCTTTATTTAACTTAGTTACACCGTTTTGAAAATTAATTTTTTCCATTTTTCTTCTCCCTCCACTTTTTCATCTCTTCAATGTATTTTGTTCTGCTGACAACAATTTTTTCACCATAGTCTTTAACTATATTAGATTTTTTTACTTGTTTGTCAAACTTAAACTTCTTACTTAAATCAACTCTATTCATTAAAAATTCAATCTGAGCTTGCTGTTTATTAATAGTTTCTTGCTGTTCTTGTATTGCTTTTGTTAAAAGAGTTATTATATATCTCTCATTGATTGTATAATCGTAATCTACTACATTATCATCATCGTCTTTTACTTCATGCTTTACAACGAAATTTTCATCTATTTCTTCTAGTTCTTGTGCTATATATCCATTTTTTTCATGTTTATTATCTTTTTTCCAAAAAAAATCTCTATGTTGTATTTTGCTCAACAATTCTAATGCATTAACATTGCTATCTTTTATATTCTTTTTTAACCTTCCATCTGATTGCCAATCCGCATCAAAATATAGATTAACTCCCGTATCTGTAGTTGTTACTGATAAACTTCCTGAACCGGCTGAAGATGCTTGCATGTAACTACAATTGTCCATGTTCGCTATGTTATCAGCATATATTTTCTTAGCAAACAAGTAATTGTTAAATAAGTTTAAAGTTTTAGATCCTCCATCGTTATCGTAAAAAGACATATGAGTAGTATTGCCGTCTGTACTTTGAATTGCAAATTCATCCGCTTTTACGGAAAATCCATATTTCCCTTCGTCTTTAAATAATTGAGCTATCCAAACGTTTGATTGATTGTCCATTACTTTGACTGCAGCCGATGTTCTCAAATACAATGTTGCTCCATCATCATCTATTTTTGCATTCATAAATTTAATTCCGCTCGTATACTTTCATTTCAGTATTTATATGCAATCCAAAGTCTCCGTTACCGTCTTTGCCTAAATAAAACGCAGGATAAATTTTGCCATTTGCTTTGTATCCCCATGCCATGATTCCATTACCATTCATACTCACATTATCAAGTACGAACATTAAAGCTTTTCTTGTTTCATTATTTATAGTTAATTCTACTAGAGTTGTGTCTGCAATATTTTTATCAGTATTATCTTTTTTAATAAAGTAGTGCTGTCCCATTTTGTCTAAAGACATAAGTAAATTACCTTGTTCATCTCTTACAACCAAACTTGCGTTTCCATTCAAATTTTCTAATTGTAGAAATTCAGATATCGTATTCCATGCAACTTTTACATGTTCCCAATTTAATTCTATTTTAGTTCCTAACTCGTTTTCATCTACTTTTTTGTTTACCTCTGCTGTTATCTGACTTGCTTTTTGTTCTATACTACTATTCATTTCTACTTTTGTTGCAAAAGTATCAGTTAAATCACTTTTTTGTGCCCACTTAACCTGCATTTCAGCCTTATAATCTTTTATTTCAATTGTATTGGTTCCTTTCGCTAATATAATATGAAATTCTCCTAAATCTTCTGTTTCTTCACTGTCTTTTACACTTCCGTCTTTATTTATTCTTCTTATTATTTTAGCTTCTCCGCCATTTAATACATACTCATCTTTAATATTACCTTTTTGTCTCAATGTATCTGTTATTTTTAGATCATAATTGGTTGCATTACCCTTTTCATCTGTTACTATTAATATGCTCTCAGAATCTTTTAAATAAAGACTATCGCTAAGATATAAATCATCACTTAAAAATAACGGTGCAAATACTGTATTATTTCCGAATATATTAAGTTGAAGCAATTCTCCATTTGCACAATTATCTAATGTTATTGTTTTGGTATCTGTTACCGTCTTTGTCAAGTCTGCTATATTACTTACTTTATTAGATATTTCATCTATGCTTATTTCATGTTTTGCTATTTTTTCTGTATTGTCTGAAGTTTCTTGAGCTAGTTGAATTATTTTTCCATCTATCTGATTTATTTCACTTTGTACCCTTTTTATTTTATTTGAATTAGTTTGCTTTGTCTGCATACTTTCTTGCTCAGTCTTAGCTTGTATCTTGCTCTTAATATTTGCTTTAAATTTTCCAGCATACTCTAATTCTCCTTGAAACAAAACTTTTTTACCGTCTATAACTAGAATGTCTCCAATATCATAAGCGGGGTCTATTATAGTTTCTCCTTCAAACGAGTATACTTCAAAATCTTTAATTTGATTATATATTTTTTCTATTTGATTACTGTCAACTATATACATATTATTTTGATTTATATATATAGTATTAGCTGTATTATCGCCAAACTTATAATCTTGTACTCCGTCTTCATAAGAAACTTTCGATACTTTAAACTTATCTCCCCATTTGTAATCTTCAAACAAGTTAATGTCTACATTTACTGTATCTTGTCCAAATGTTCTAATATATAGCTTTCCATCTCTACCTACTACTGCAAAACCCTCAGCTTGTTCAGCAATATAACTTAAATAAGTTCTAGCCGATACCGTATTATCATATACAGATATTTGCTTATCATCATTAAGAAAAGAAGTAGAACCTAGTTCTACTCCTATCTTAGTACATATATCTTGTAACACATGTAACATTGTTGCTGGATAAGTTAAATCACTACCATCATATTTATTATCCTCAAATTTTTTCATATAATCTGTAGCTTTTATTTTAACTTTAAATTCGTCATCTTCTGCTGATTGAATTGTGAACTTGCCAACAGGTATTAGTTCATCTTCTAGGCCACTTTCAATATAAACTTCATTGTAAGACTCTGGTAAATCTCTTTTGTCTATCTCAAATTCAATGTCTATTTCTGGAGTACAGCCTAAGCAAAATTCATTATTATTGAATAGTTCTAATGTAGAGTTAAAATCTACAATATGATTAGGCTCAATCTTATTATCATCAATGTATATATTCAATTCATGTTGCGTTGAGTCATTTAATATTTTATCTTTATAATTTTGACTTGTATTATACATTATAGCCTCCTATGAATTTACATTCTTTACTGCTTGTTTTTGAGCTTCTGTTAACTCTTTTTGCATTAAATTAAAAGAACACTTCCATCTCGTTTTTGAGGTTTCAGTGCTTTTCTCTGTGTCTATCATCTCTACTTTTCTTTTAGAAACTCTGAATTTTGCATTCTCCAGAAAACCGCCTTTTACAACCGGGACTTTAATATCCAACGGCCATGGATTTTTGAATGTCTTTTGAATTAGATTTTCCGCTTCTTCTTCTGAATTTAAGTCCCAAGCCATAGAAAGTTTTAACATTCCTACCGCTATAGGATTATCGATTAACGCTCCTGTTTTTTTACTTGTATAACTATCATTGTCTGTGTCTTCTATATCAGCACTATATGATGAAGGTGTTGGTAAATTTTCTGTTTTTCCATGTTCTCTCCATAACATTTTAATCACCTACCGTTACTATTGTATTTTTTCCAGTTCTTCTGGTCTTTGAGTTTATATAATCTATTGTATCGTCAAATATTTCTTTACCTAAGTATTGTATTGTTACATGCAATGGTTGTCCATTTCCACTATTAAAATCTGATAATACATCTTCAAATGTATCTCTCATTATGTTTTGAGGAGTTGTTATCTCTGGGTTATTGCTTGCACCTGAATACTCTCCAAATATAGCTAATGTTTCATCGTATGCGACATTACCTTTATCTAATCTTGGCAAATATAGCCTTGGTACTGTTCCTACATTTACTCCTGGCATTTTATTAATTACTCCTATTGCTCCATTAATTATTTCTATTGCTCTATTCATTGTGTTCTGTATTAGTGATATTACGCCATTTATTCCCGATCTTACAGAAAATCCGATAGCATTTCCTATATTTATTCCTAAATTTGAAAAAGTGTATCTCACATTTCTCCATACATTATTAAAAAAACTTCCTATATTGCTAAAAGTATTAGTAATTCCATTGTAAGCTTCTTTAAATTGATTTTTTATGCTGTTTTTTACTTCCACAGTTTTTTCGATAATTGACGTTTTAATTTTTTCCCATATTCCTATTGTTTTGTTTTTAGTATCATTAAATAAATTTATCGCATTTATTTTTAATTCGTTTAATTTGCTTATTGTATCTTTTTTTGTTTCTGTAATTCTTTGTACTACTATATCTTTTATTTCTGTGAATTTACTTATAGTTTCTAATTTTATTTCTTCCCACTTTTCTTTTACATTACCAATCAAAGCCACTATTCCGGTTCAAAAGTCCTTGCATTATATATTTTCCGCAATTCAAACATAACTGTAGAAGGTGAGTGTATTCCCATACCATTTTTAAAGCCGTCTATAAGCGGTTTAATCACATTATCATATACCCAACTTGCTATATTTCCTAATCCTTCTATTATTCCATTCCATAATCCAAGAGCTACATTTCCACCCGCTTCTGATATTTTATCTGAAAAATATTTTCCTATGGTTGAACACGATGTTGATATTACGTTCCACAGCATCCTAAATGGTACGCCCCAATTAACACCAATCAAATAAAATATAGTATAAGCTATATCTCCCCAATTTATAGTTGCTATTGCGCTTATTAAGAAATCAAATACTGCATCAACTATTGACGCAAAGTCGAGTGTGGTTATAAAGTTTTTCAAAAATGTTATTGCTGTATTTATTCCTTCGCCTAATGTTGAACCTGCCAAATTCCAGTTTGTATTTTTTATGCCTCCATTTATAAATTCGGCAATTCCTTTTCCTATATTTCCAGCTTTTTTCTTTATACTTTCCCAAGGAATTTTTTCTAAAGATTCATTTATCTTCTTGCCTATTTCTGCTCCTGCTTCATACCATTTACCTTCTTTTAGTTTTTTTAAGAAATCATTTAATTTAGTATCTACTTGCCCTAAGTCAAAGCTTGGTGATGTGCTTTCTCCGCTTCCGCTATCTGAATTATCATTAGATTGTACATTATTTATTTCACTATGTATATTAGATAAACTTTTTGTTTCATTTTTTGCTTTTTTAGCACTTTTTGCCATACTTGAATATGCTTTTGCACTTGCATTTGCAAATATATTAACTCCTGTAAGTGCATAAATTAAAGATTGTACCCCTTTTAATGCTTGATATATAAGATTAACTATATATTGTATAACTGGTGCTAAAGTTGAACCTAGTGCGTATTTCATATAATCTATGTTAGCACTTAATTGCTTTGCTTGTGAATTTTGACTAGATAACCACGTGCTAGCTGCGCTTCTCAAAGTTGAATATATTGTTTGCAAACCAAACAGAGCTCCTGCGATTTTAAATATTTGCCCTAAGCCCGCTTTTAATGAACCTCCCATTCCTCTTAAACTGCTTGTAATATTTCGCCCTGTTTTTGGCATCTGCTTAAATGCTGTTCCTAGTTTTCCTGCTGATGTTTTTGCTTGTTCTATTTTTTGTTTGAAAGCACTAAAAAAACTACTCAATTTGTTTTGAATAGTTGCTGTTTTAGACGTCTGCTGTCCTAATTGTGTCATTTTTGTCTTAGCACTGCTTAGTAATGTATTATATTTTTCTATTTCATTGTTTAATTTGTCACTTTGTTTGACTAATGCTTGATAATTTATATCTTTATCTAGTCTACTATACGTTTCTTGTGTTAATTTTTTATTTCCTGCATCTGGCATTTCATTTATTACAGATTGATTCGTGTCATTTCTCATTTTATCTAATGCACTATTAGTAATATCCAACTTTAACTGTCGACCAGTTATTTTTTTTTGTAGACTATCTATTTCTTTTTCTAGTTGAGTCACTTGCTCACTAGCTTCTTTATTGTTTACTTTTATTGCAATTTTGCTATTTTCACTACTTTTTTTCAAGTCTTGTATTTTTTTCTTTGCAAAATTTGTAGCTTGTTGCACTTTGCTTTTTATTTCTTTAGCATCTATTTTTGAAAAAGCTTCTTGTACTTGTTTCATTTTTTCTTTAATTGCCGGTACTATTTTATTAAATTCCTTCAATGCTTCTTCTACTTTTGCAGTTACAATTATTTCAATTTCTTCTGCTGTCATTATACTTCCTCCTTCCGCTTTTTACTTTTCATAAAAAAACGTCAGATTAATTCTGACGTTTGATTTTTATTTATGCTACTTGATTTACTAAATCTTTAACTTTTATTTCCATATTATCTAAATTTTCAAGTATGTCATCCCAAAAATATTCTGGTAATTCTCTGTATGTCGCTACCCCGTATTGGTCATTTAGCTTTCCATATACCCTAGGAAATATTTTTGATTTCATTTGATGATAATCTAAATTATTTTCTTCACATACTATTTTTACTTTTTCTTTAACAGCTTTTCTTAATAATCTTGCTTTATTTGAACTTAAATATATTTTCCTTTTTATTATTTCATCATGTTCTTGTAATTTATTATCGACTTCATTAAATTTTTGCTCTGTTTCAGTTTTAAATCCTGCAAATGCATAATTCATAATTGTTTGACTTTCCATTAAACTTTTTAACATATCCTCATTAGATATTTCTTTCTTTTCTTTTAATATCATATCACTCATTTATTATTTCTCCTTCACTAAATATTATATTTCCAACAACGTTTTGTTCATTGTTTAATGCTTGTTTCATTAATAATGCCCAATTTTCTATTTCTTGAATTTTATTCTCTACTATCCTTTTATTTTTAGATGGTATTTTTTGTAGTTCATCTTTTAAATATGTATATTTAGAAGCATTATTCAAAAAATCCGTTATATTTACTAGTAAGTTGTCTAATTTTATATTTGTATATACTTTATCTTGATTTATTTCTTTATCTAATTTTAATCGATTTACAGTATTTTCAGCTTTTTCTGCCCTTTTTCTTAATGTTTCTAACTCGTCTTCTAATGATTGTTTTTCTAGAATAAGATTTTCTGGTATTACCTCTTTAATAATTTCTTTTTCAACTACTTGTACTTCAGGTTTTGAAACGTTTTCTATTTTATTTTGCAAATTTCTTATTTGAATTTCTTTTTCTTTTATTGCTTCTTGAAGTTCTTCTGAATATTCTTTTTCTGCTTCTAACTGTTTTTTTATTTCTTTCTTTTCTTTTACAACTTGTTCTAATTCTCTTGTTGTCATTTCTTCTATATTGTTTTCTTGCATTACTTCTTCTCTATTTTCTTCATCTAAACCTGCAAGAAGAAACAATTTTGTACTTCCTAAATTCGCAATCGATTGCGAATTTGAAAAAGTTGTTGCAACTTTCATAAAATTATTTGCTGTTCTATGGCTTATATCTACTCTTTTCTTTAACCATTCTGAAAATTCTCCATGTTGCAAATTTTCTTTTACCTCTATAAGTCTTTTACCTATTTCTATTATATTCTGAGCAGTTTGGTCTTTTAATATAAGAATTTCTGCTGTTGTTTTTTCTATATTAAACTCTGTTAACTCTTGCATATCGATTTATCCTTTCTTGGCAACTTTTTCAGTGCTGTTAACCCTTCGTCTAAAGTAAATCTTCCTTTATTTACTCCTCTGTATATAGTCCCCATAATTTTGTATATTGTTCTTTTACAGTTTCTTCTGTCTTGTAAATATCCTTTTAAAGCATTTGTATATTCTTCCATTAAGCAACACCTACTTTCTGGTATGGTATACCTCTGCTAAATAAAGGATTTCCATTTTCGAATATATAATCATTAATATTTATATTGTCTATATCTTCTTTAGTTAAAGGTGTGGTACTTACCACAATATAACTTAACTCATTATAATTGCACCTCATAATAAATTGAATATTTCTTGTTTTGTATATAGCCTTCTCGATAATAGCATTAAACCAATTACCTTTTATTCTTTTTGGTTTGCTCCAAAGTACTAAATCATCTTTTTTTATTTCTTTAATTTCCATATGCTTACACCTCCAACATCTTCATAAGATTTTTATAAATATTAAAATTAAAAATCCTATAGCTTATTAGTTGTATAAACATAAATCCAATAAAACCTAAAGATGCATATATTCCTAATAATATAATTGTAAATATTCCTGTTATTAAAATTTCCATAATAAAAAGACCTCCACTTCAATTTTACTTGAATTTCAGTCCTTACTGTGATACAATATATTTGTAAGGACTAAAATTCTTATGTTTGAGATAATCTGTGCTGTTCGCCAAAACTTAGCAGGTTATCTCTCTTATTTTTTTAATTCTTGGTAGATTTTGTCTATTCCATCTCTAACAATTTCTGATTTATTTTTATCACTATGTTGTATACAATAATCTAATTTTTCTTTTTCTTTTTCTGATATTCTTACTTTTAATTCAATATTTTTAGGATTGTCAGTAGGTCTACCTATTTTTTTATTTTCTATTTTTCTCACCTCACTTTTGTTCACACACATATATTATAATATGTTCACACAAAAGTCAAGAGGTATTTTAATATTTTTTAAATTTTTTTCAAAAGAAAAAAACACTTAATTAAGTGCTTCTTTACATTTTTTAATTAAATTTTCTTTACTTATTAATTCAGTATATTTCCACTCTATTAGCTTTACATTGTTTTCTTGACAAAGCTTTCTTTTTTTATCATCTAAACTCTTTCTTTTTAGTAGTCCTTCTTCTCCTCCGAAATATGCCAATAGGATTATAATGTTGTTCTCCTTGATATTCAAAAGCGACTTTTTTGCTTGGAATATATATATCTATCGATTGTCTTCCGAGCCACTCTGCTCTATATTGATAAATGGCATCTTTAAATATATCTTTTATGATTTTATATAATGTAAGTTCTGATGTATTTTTTAATTTTATATAGTTAGGTAGTCCTATTATTTTTCTTAACACTTCATCTCTTCTATCATATGCATTGTTTACGGCTTCCATAGAGTCTTTAAAGTAATTCATTCTGTATTTCCAACAAATTGCTTCATTAATTGCATTATATGTTTCGTTCTTTTGTAGATGTGACTTATATAACTTTTGAACTGTGTATTCTTCGTTTAGATTTAACTCTTTTTTTAATTCTTCGAAGATTTCTTTTTCTTCTGTTATATCTATATTGCTATCTATTGAATTTTTATATATTTGACTTTCTGATATAATTGCTAATATATGCTGAAGTGATTTTTTTCTTACTGATATAAAATTATTATAATTATTCAGGATATACATATTAAATATATCTTCAATTCTGTTGATATCATATGTCACTTTATAATTGATAGTTATATCATTTTTCAATATGTTTTTAACAATTTCTACATCATCTGCATTTTTCATATAATATTCTTTAACCCAAAAGTTAAATTCTTCAAATTTTGGAAATAAAAACACTGATTTATCTTTGTCTACTTTTGCTTGCTTTCTTTCTATATTATACTTTTCTAATGAATATAATCTATCGTACTGTTTTATTTCTTGCAATAATTCCTTTTCATTTGGATATAGTTCTATCTCTTGTGTTTTTTTATTCATTTCAAGTTATCCTTTTCATAAGTATTTTATAAATTATTAAATACTTTTAGTATCTTGTCTTTGTTTATATGTTCTTCATAACCAGTTAATACTAATCCTTTGTTGTACACTGCTTTCATTTCATAATTATCAAAACTTGGCATTGTTATTATTCCTTTTTCTTTTGCAGATTTAATATTTGATTTTGTTAATTCTTCTTTGCTATTAGTATTATATAAATATATTTCTATATATTCACCATTTATTTCTAGTCCATAACCTTCTTTTGCTCCTATGAGTTCGGCTGATTTATTTATTTTGTTATCTATTTTTAAGTTTGCTTCTTCAAGTTTTTTTATAAAATCATCTATATTCAAATTACTTTGTGATTGTTTTATATTACTTGTTAGACTACTTGTAGCGCTTTCACTATCGCCTTGATTAGCTAAATATAAACAAATCCCTATGCTTGCAATTATAATTATTACGATTATTGCTATTATAAGTTTTTTGTTATTATTTCCCGATGAATGCTTGCTCATCTTTTTCCCCTCACAATGTGCCATAATTGATTCCCCCTTCATTCAATATATTAAGAATTATATCGAACGAAGTCGAATAAGACAAGAAAAATCGTGTTACAAAATTCGACACTTTTTTCGTTGTCAGCAATTTTTTTATCCTTTAAACAACTTTCTTTGCTCTTCTAATGTTTGCTCTTGCTTATCTTCAAACAACTCTTTGTAATTATCTTTAATCATTATTATTTTTGCATTCTGATTCATACAATCACCTGCGATTAATTTATTAGTCACCGCTTCTTGTAAATCTATTTCTCTTCTCAAATCGTCAAAAATTTTAACTAAGTGAGTTTGACAGTAAATATTTATTTCTGAATATCTGCTATTCCAAAATTCATACGGCTTCATATCGAAATAATACGCAAGCGGTTCTATTGCATATATTAAGTCTATTAAATTGTTAGTGTCTTTTATATTTTGTATTATATTGCTTAATCCTTTTGACTCTAGAACTCTTGTTCTATTATCTTGCCTACCACGTTTTCTGCAGATTTCTCTACAATCTTGTCTAAGTTTAGCGTAGATAAAGGATTTGTTGCTATTTCTTTCAACTCTTTCTTTGTCATTTTCTTTTTGAAAAAACCCTCATCATTCAATGCCTCCGCAATCTTTTCATATAAATTTTTAATTGTCATTCCTTCTTTTCTACATTCATCTATAAAATCGTAAACTTCATCACTATTTGTAAATGCATTTTCTCCAGTTTCTAATTCTGATATTTTAAATATTATCTTTGATAAAGCTTCCATGTCTAGTATAGAATATGCTTTAATAAAAGCTTCTTCAAAATTTTTATTTTTAAGTAGATTAGCTATATCTACTATTTTTCTTGTTTTTAGTACTAAATTAATATTTCTATTTTTTGTTTCTATAATCATTTTATTTTCTCTCCTTTGCAAAAGAGAGAAGACTTTTCAGTCTTCTCTTATTAAAATTTTGTTGAATCTCCCTCTACAGGATATCCATCTGTTTCTACTACTTTTGATCCTTTATATACTCTCATAGTATCCTTTATAAAGTCCCCATCGTTCATCTCTTGTCCTGCAATATCTACAGTACATTTCACAGTCTGAACTAATGGTTTATTGGCAACTGATGCTGTTGTCTCTGGATATTCTAAGAATAAGAATATTGTTGTATCTGCATCAGCTATAGCTTGAATAGCTTTATGTGTTTCTTGTATAAACATCATTTCTATATCAACAGTTTCTGCTTTTCTTTTTCCTTTAGCCATTCTTTCTTCTTCTAAATCTAATGCACTATATGTTTGTCCCTCTTTTAAAGTTTTTAATTGTCCTACCTTTTGAACATAACCTATATCTGTTCTGTCTCCTGTTAATGTTGTTGAATAAGATACCTTTGATTTCATTGCAACCTGTGGTGTTGTTGTTTTTGGTGTTACTTCATCTCCCATTTTTAATTCCTCCTATCTTAAATTAAAAGAGGTTGTTATAGAATTATAACAAACCTCAAAAGTTATTGTTATACCATATTTTTGCAATATACTATCATATACTGCAGGACTGGTATTTGTCCTTGTAAAATTAAGTTCTTGAAGCTTTTTATCAACTTCATCTGTCATTTGCATTGCTTGACGTTGCTTTTCATTCCAACAAGTTATTGATATTTGAAATGTAGAACGAATAGGAAATGCATTTTCGGTTAAATTTACTGACTTTAAAGGTGTATGTAATTCTAGCATAGGAAATTTACTTTCTGTATTTGGATTGCTTAAAATTGGCTTATTTTTATACAATTTTTCTAGTTTTTCATATACTAAATCACTAAACTCTTTTATACTTAAATCTTTCATTACTTACATACCTCCTTCAGCATTTCATCTAGTTTCTTCTTGACAATTTCTGTATTTTCATTTCTGGTTTTAAATTCAGCATCGCCTAAAAAGTGATTTGCCCTTGAACCAACCGCTACATAGAATTGAGTATTTCCTATTGTTGTGATTGGAAAATTCAAAGATCTACCTACTTTATGTACGGGTATATACCACTCAGTGTAACCTGTTTCCAAAAAGTGTTTTGTCTTACCAATATGTTCTTTTTCAGCATATTGACCTGTTCCGAAATATTCAAACCATAAATATGATTGTCCATTTTCAGTCATAAATTTGGAAGGGTCACAATAAACCCTTCCTTTAACTTCTTTTGTAGACATATCAATCATCTCTACTAAAATACCGCTTCTCATTATGTCCATTTTCCAATCTTATAGCATAACCTCTGATGTTTTTTAATATATCTTCTGTTATTATTTTTGCGGTCTGTGGTAATTTTTGCATTATAGTATTTATATTCTTGAAATTATGTTTTACTTTTATATTACAATTGAAATTTATCATTCTTGCACCTTCTCACATATATATACATAAGTACTTCCAATTTTGTTTTTGTCAGTTATCTTATACTGAGGTTTAAACTCCTCTAATTTTGAGATATCTTCAAATGATATTCCATTGCCTTTTTGTATATCATAATCTCTAGTCGTACGACCTTTATATGTACTATAATCCACTTCACCAGTAGACTTTCTATCTAACTCGTTGACATCTTGTTGCATATTTAGCCAAGCCTGTCCTTTATATTTCCATACTTTATCTGATTCTCCGTGATCTTCTATTTCTTCATATTGGGATATATATACTTTTGTTAAATCTCGTAATAACACTATCTAATCCTCCTTAATCCAGACTTTATAATATTATTTCTTAATTCTTCTACAATATCTTTGTATGAACTTGATATACTACCCTCGTTTCTTGAAAGTAAACCCTCTGCTCCTCTTGCAAGATATTCACTTCTTACTGCTTTTTTTATGTATGGAAATAGTTTTGTGTCACCTTTTTTTCTATTAGAATTATCACAGGCAATAGATGTTATATCATCTATTATATCCTGTAATATACCATCTGTATTTTCTTTATAGTTTGCTCCTAGGTTTTTCTTAATTTGCTCTAACATTCTATTGCCTCCATTGTTTATTCTTGTGGTAAAAGAGCTAGTAAATCTTTCTTTTTAGTTATTCCATCAAAAGCAATTTCTTTTTCAGTTAGAATTGCTTTTATTTCTTCAACTGTTAGCTCTTTTTTAGTTTCTTTTTCTTCTTTATTTATTTTTAATCCTATAAATGTTGCCATCTTAGTACCTCCTATCCTTCGTATGAGCAGTATACACCAGCTAATTTATTCTCATATACGTGTCCATATAAGTTATTGTTTCTGTATTTGAATACATTGCTATCTCCATTTTGATCTTCATCTGGTGTGAAGTATTTAATAAATTGGTCCATAGCTGTAACAACTGCAGATTTTTCAACACATAAGAAGTTAATTTCTTTTCCACCTTCTATTAATTCATAGTAGTCTGATGTTGATGGATTTCCTGTTGGTGAAGTTACTTTTGAATAAGCTCCAGAACTTTCTGTGTAATATGTCTTTCCTGATACTACAGCTGTATCTTTTGACTTAATATATGTGTCTTTGGCTTTTTGATATCCATAGTTTTCTTTTCCACTATTTAATGTTACTGCTGTATACATTCTTGTTTGTGGAACTTCAATTATTGTTGAAAATCTTTCTAAAACTTTTTTTGATTTAGTTGTATCTAAGTCATCAATCATTCCTTTTAATGTTGGTGTTATAAATAAAATTCTGTTTTCTGTTGAAACTTCATCTTCATCCATTTTATTTGTACATGCTCTTAATGCACTTACAACTCCTGCACCATCTGAAATTGTTTCTTTTTTTGTTGAAATTCCATCCACTCCTGCTATTTTGGCAATTCTTGCTGCATCTGTTTCTGGAACTACTTTTGTTCTTACAAATTCTCCAGATAATCTTGCAAATGGTAGTCCTAATGCTTCTTGATTGTCTAATCTATCAATTCTTAAATCTTGACTTCTTTCTTTATCATATTTTACTGTTTCCCATTTAAATGTTGTTGAACCTTTTGTATATCCATCATTTCTTGAGAAATCTCCTAAACCATCCATATCTAGTTTAGCTACTTTAATTTCTCCATTTAATCCTTTTTGTACTGTTGTTTCATCTCCATCTAATATAGATGTTTTTGCTTCGTTTTTATACACCTCATCTAATTTTGGTAAGTATATTGTTGATATTTCAATATTATTCATTTTTTAATCCTCCTATTTAATTAATCCCATTGCCTTTCTTATTGCTTCATCAGCACTTGACTTATTACCAGATGGGTCTGGATTGTATGGTGGCTTTTCTTTTGCCCACTCATTTACTGCTTTCTCAACAATTCTGTCTTGAATTGCTTTTATAAGCTTTGTTTTTTCTTGTAATTGCTCTGCTGTCATGTTTTCATAATCAAAAAGATTTAAAAATTCTGGATCAAATGCTGTATCTTGTGTTGTTGCTATTTTTAGAGCTTCATCTTTTAAGTCTCTAGCATTTAACTTTCTTTGAATTTCTTGGTTTGCTTCTTCTTGTTTCTTTAATTGATATTGAAGTTTTTGGGTTTCGTTCATTTGAGCTAACTTTTCAGCTTCTGACTTTTGTGTGTCTTGTTCTAATTTCCATTGTTCTTTTAATTTTGTTTCATGTGTTTGTATTGCTTTTTGAACTCTTCTATCAAATTCTGCTTGATATTCTTTATTTGATAAAACATCATCAAAAGTCTGTGTTTGTTTTTGATTGTTATCCGTTGCATTATTTGCCCCGTTTACATCAATATTTGTGCTATTTGTGTTTTGGTTTTCGCCTTCCATATTTTCTCCTATCCCAATTTGTTCTTCTGCCCAAATTGTTACATAAAAAATTCTGTTGTTCTTTATAGCCTGCTCCAGTAAAAAGGCATAAAAAATAGACGTACGTCTACGTCCAAAAATTTATAATTATAAAATGTTAATAACTTATTTATTAGTTGAACTCTCCATTGTATCTTTTAATACCTTATCTGGTGTATCAATTTCATTTGCTGTTTTTGTTATTTCATCTTCTATTATTGAACAAAACAAACTTACAAATGGTCTAAATATTGTAATTATATAAAAAATAATCCAATACCAAGTTGGCATTTGTAATTTAATACTTAATATTAAGACTAATAACCACATACATTCCACCTTCTTTCCATAATAAAAGCACCTACTTACTAGTAAGTGCTTAAAATATTGTTTTCTTTAATTTATTGTTTCTCATGCTTTCTTGTTCTTCTTTTATTAATTTTTCATATTCTTTTCGTATATCATCAGGTGTATCTTCTTTTAATTTTGTCCTGTTTCCATTTTCATCTTCTTCATCGGATAACCAATCTAACCATCTAGGATTTAGTATCATCTATATCATTCCTTTCATTACTTTAACAATTTCTTTACTAAGTACACTGGCATTATTCCTATTTTTATAATAGTCTGCAAATGCTTCTCCTATTGTCTCACTGTATTTTGTCATTGCATACTTAGAAATATTACTTCTTAATAAGTTTTGTGACATTTTATCACTAATTCCTAAATTGTTAAATGCTTTTGCTACAATTTCTTTTGTTGTTATATCATTATTCCAGTCCTTAATTATTAAATTTTTATCAGTATATCTGTTTTTAATTATTTCATATGTAACACAATGTCCTAATTCGTGATTTCCTAAATCCTCATATGTTGTATTTTTAGGATGAAAACCATTCCTTACATCTTTTTGATATTGTTTTCTTACTGTGTTTATATCTCCATAAAATTTCTTGTTAATCTCCATAATATATTTATTATCTTCTATATCTGGTGTAATATTTAATCCTCCATTTGGATGTTCTATTACACTGATTTCTTTAAGCTTTTTTCTTATCTGTGGAAATTCTTTATAAACTTTATTCATATTATTTAATGTATCAAGCAATGCTTTTTTGTCTAATCCTTTTAATTTGGCTTTTTGAACATTATATTTATTCTTTACTGTCTTTTCTAGAGCACTGTCAAAAATACCATATTTCTTTTCTAATTCATAATATTGCAAATACATAATATAACTTCTGCAATAATGAAAGTGATGTTGTATTGGTGGAAGATTTAAACCTAATACTAATCCATTACATCTAATTCTTTGTATTGTTAACTCTTTTTGTGTTTCACCATAATATCTATCAAATACATTTTCTTTGTTGATATAAAATTCTTGATTATTTAAACTATCACACATCAATGTTGTTTTATCATCTTCTACTGCTATAAATCTAACTTTTGAATTATCTTCTGCTACTTCTTTTATTCCTTCCACTTTCGCGAGATTGTTTAATCCAATCATTTGTAAATCAACTGCACCTGATATTTTGTCATTATTTATATTAAGTTTTTGATTATTTTGCCTATTTATTATTATCTGAAATTCACTAGAATCGATTTCTAGATCTTTTTGTTGTTGTATATTTAAAATTACTTGTTTGTATATTTGCTGTGCATTATATTGTATTGTTGCTTCAATATATTGTTTCCAAGTTAGTCCGACTATAGTTTGGTTGGTCTAATAACACAAGAAATAAAGCCATCTCTAATATTGATGGCTTTCTCTTTTGCTCGACTTCTTTTATTCCTTTTTGATAATAATAATTTGCGTCTTCATACATTATTAGATTTTCATATTCATCTAATTTGTTTTGTTCTTCTATATATGCACTATAAATTAATAATTCTAGTATTTCACTATTTTTTACTCTTGTTCTTCTATAAATATTATTTGCTAATACTCCAAAATAACCTACTAATAATTTTTGTTCTTTCCATTGTTCTATATATGCATTTATCCTTTTTTTAGTCTTATTGTCTGCTATGTCATATATATTTTCTGATGTAAAGTTAAATGTATCGAATAGTTCTTGTAATCTATTTTGAGTTTGTTTGTTTGTCTTTTGATATATCATTTTCAGTTTTTGCATCTGTTGGTCGTGGTACTTCCACATTTCCATTTGCATCACCTACTTTTCCGTTATTATCTTGCCCCAATTTAGTCATATTCTCTAGATTTTTTTGCATATTTTCTTCATTTTGTTTATCTATCTTTTCTAACTCCGAATTACTATCTAAGTCATCAGGTAACATATCAATAATCGATGCATCACTTAACAATCCTCTTAGTTTTAATGCTCTTGTTGTCTCTGTATCTTTATCAGTTGGTAGATTTCTTTGTAAATCTATTTTTATGCTTCTAAAATCATAAGACTTATGTTTTCTTTTATTTATTCTATCTATGATTGTTTCCCATCTTCTTAATATTGCTTGCTTAAAGTGTTTATCTGCATCAGTTATCATTTGTTCTAATGCAAAGAACTTTCTGTCTAATGCACTTGCATTGTCTGCATTTGTAAATCCTAAATCTGTTATATTCGGTACTCCGCTTATCATTGCTATTAAATCTATTAATGTCTTCTTATGATTTTCTAGTGCTGTATCTTGTACTGATTTTTCTACCCACGCTATGTCTCCTGTATTATCTGGAGTATAAAATACTTGCATTTTTAATAGTGCTTTGTCCTCTTCTTCTCTTGCTTTATTAACTACTTGTTTAGGTTGTCCATTTTCATCTACCTCTGGATTTCCTTCTGCATCTAATTTTGTTGTCATTAGTTCATTTTGTGGTGTAAAACCTGTTATTTTTAATTTTGCATCATCATTATATTGAAATGTATTTCTACTATTTTGTACTACTCTTTCATAAGCACAAATTAAAGAGACTACCAATTCAAAGCTTGATAATCCCATTTCATTTTCTATTGCTATGCAAGGAAGCATATTCCATTTACTTTTTTCAAATTTTTGTTTATCTTCTTGTAATTTTGCATAATTATTTGGTGTTGGCGAATAGTATCTTTTGCCATTTATTGTTGTTAATTCTACTATTGTTATGTCTGCACCATTTTTATCTCTTTCAGTCCATTTTCTTAATTGTCCTATTTGTTTTACTGGTGTTGAATAATCAAATATTCCTATTGTATTTAATGCACTTTGTTTAGTATATACTATTTCATTATCTTCATTCTCGTATAATACTTCATAGCATCCTCTCATTCCAAAATAATCAAATGCTAAATCAAAATATTCTGTTCCATCATCATTGTATTTACTTATATAATCTATAAGAACTTTTAACTCTTCGTCTTTATTTGCATCTATATTGAATACTTTGTTAAGCAGTTTCTTTATTATATTTAATTTCGTTGGGTCTGATATTTTTTCAACATCATATACTGGTGCTTTTCCTGCAAAATATCCTGTTACCATTGAATTTATATAATTTTCAAATGCTACTTTTATTTTTTCATCATTTATACTTACTAGTTCAGAATTATCTGTCTTTCTTCTTATTCTTTCATATAATTGTTTTCTTGCATCCCATTCTTTATCTGCTAACATTAATATTTGTGTTACGCTATTTTCATTTTCTAATGTTTCTGGATTCCATTGTATCATTGTTTTCCTCCTATATTGGTTTTATATAACCAAATTGTAATTTCTTTTGATTTATGTATTTTTCTACTGCATACCTCATTGCGTCCATCAAATGGTTAAAATCATCTATTGGTCTATTTATTTTATTTCCAAACTTGTCCTCGTCCCAAGTATAGTTGCTTATTTCTGTTATAAAATTTACACATCTAGGGTGTATTATAATTTCAAAATCTTGTATAAATTGAATACCATTGTTTATACTGTCTTTTCCTTTTAATGCTCCTGTTATGTGTCTTAATCCTAATCCTCTTAATTCGTCTATTGACTTTGGTTCTGCACTATCTGCTGTTATTTTTTCTTTTGAATAACCCATTTGATTTATTTTGTCGTATATTGCTTTGTTACTCATTCCTTTTTGATATATTTCATCGTATACATAAATTTTCTTATTTTTTAAATCTATTGCACCACAAAATAGTGCCGTTGGGTCATTTGTATAACCAAAGTCTAACCCAAAAGCACTATCTAAGTTTCTTATTGTATTTAATTCAAATTTTTCTTCTTTCCAATTTTCATAAACTAATCCATCAACAATACCCCAGTTACCTAATCCTGCAACTTGATATCTTCTAGGATTATTTTTCTTCATTCTTTCAAATACTTTTTTATCCGCCTCATCTAGCCACTCGTTACAAAGATAATTTGTTGTCATTGCTAATATATCATCATCTTTAACATCAAAAAATCTTTTCTTTATCCAATGATGTTCATTCCAAGGATTTAATGTTATTGTTATTTGTTTGAATAGTCCTTCTGGAACTTCTCCGTCTTATACTTTCATCTATTACATCAAAATCAGACTCTTTCGTTATTTCGTATGCTTCTTCAATCCATAACCAACATAAAACACCAATATCTACTGATATTGATGTTACTTTTAATGGATCGTCTAACCCTCTAAAATATATTTTCTGTCCTGTAGGTTTGTATGTCATTTCTAATGGGCTTTCTTTTATTTCCCAGAAATTATCTACTTGTAATCTATGTATTGCCCATTTTAATTCTGTAAAACAACTATCTTTTAATGTTCTAAACGTCTTTCTAATTACAAGTGTATTAGCCTCTTTGTATTTCATCATGTTACTTATTATCCATAATGCTGTTGTCTTTGATTTTTTACTTGCTCTTGAACCTTTACATACTCTATATCTACATTTGCAATGCCAATACTCTGCATAACCTTTTCCAACTATACTTTGTAATGATATGTTATTTACTTGTTTCTGTATGTTTTTGTTTATTATTTTATTCTGTAATATCATCTGTTATCACCACTGGTATATTTCCAGCAACTTCAAATTTTTCTTTAAATGTTCCATACTTTTGTCCTAATAGTTTTGCGCAGTCAGTTCTGTCCTTTAACGAAGCATCTAATCCGAATTGGTCTTTTTCTTCTCCACGCATTACTCTTGTAAGATATTGTAATATTTCTTCTTGTGAGGCTATCATATTTTGTTGTAATTCTTCCATTCTAACTTCTATATAATTTTTTACCAAGTAATTTGCGAGTAGTTTTCTTGCATTAGCTTCTGCAACTTTTCTATTAGTTGCTTTATAACCTGCGTCAATATAACTTTGTGTTGCATTTCCTGTTTCTATATAAAAATCTGCAAATTTTCGTTGTTTTATAGTTAGCTCTTTTACTTTTTCATCTTCCATCTGCCTCACTTCCTTTTCTATGTTCCTCTATTAGATATTTCATTACATCTATTTTGCTATAACATTCTTCTTTTTGTTTATATCTATCTTGTAATTCAAACTCGTCTGTTTCTTCATTATATACTTCTATCTTTTCTCTTTTTAATATTTGATATTTAGTACAGTACTTGCAATTCTTTTCACTATAAAATTGAAAACTATTTATTTTATATATTTGTCCTTTTATAGATAAAGCATATAATAATTTATTTATGTTTTTATTTATGTTCATTTTTTACCTCAGAATATTTATCTACTACTTCATTTATAAAATCATTACTACTTGCTACTATTTCACATACATCTTCATTGTTAAATTCTTTTTCGCTTTGATTATGTCCATATTCATATAACCACACATGAGTTAGTTCATGTTTTAATGTCTTAATTATATTAGCCTGGTCTTTTAGCAACATTATTTTTTGAGTTTTATATATTGTTACCCCTAAAATACCATCACTCTTCATCTCATTATTTATTGTAGCTTCATCTACTTCTTCTATGGTCCACTCTGTATTGTTTATTTTGAATTTCATTTTGTTAAACACCTTTCTTTAATCCTATAAGGACAAAATACTTTGCTTTCTCGTAAGTTTATAATCTCTAAAAAAGAGCAATTTTTACATTGCTCTGGTAAATCTTTCTTTAATTTTCTCATATTCTCTAAGTCTTCATACTTTTGTTCTTCTTCATTCATATTTATCACTTCTTTACATTCATCAAATACACAGTTTTTACATCTTTTGTTTGCATTTGAGCATATCTTATTGTTTATTAAACATTGTATCATACTCTATTCCTCGCGTTCTCTCTCGCATGTTGCTTCATTATTTGTATTAATATGTATTCCGTCGCAATCTTCTTTTAAACAATATCTACACTTCTCTTTTACATGTTCTTGTATTTTTTCTTGTATACTCATAACAACACCTCTTTCGTTATATATAACACTACATAAGTATAATAAAAGAGCTAGCTATACATATATAACTAACTCTTTGGGGAAATGTGTACTTTTTAACTTGTACTAATTATACCACTTATTTTTAAAAAATTACGCCAATTTCACGCCAACTTTTTTAATTCTTTTTCTACAGTATATATTAAATTACTTTTCTTTCTTACGAAACTTCTTTCTGATAAACTTAAATTATCTATTGTTTGCCATCTAGTTTTTCTTTTTACGTAATAATTATCAAATATTAATCTTGAATCTACATCTACTAATTCTAAAGCTTGTCTTACTGCTTTGTATTCCTTTAACGCTTTTTGTAATTCTTCATCTTCTTGTAGCTTTATGTATTGATTGTACACACTGTCTGAAATGTTATACGGTGTTTTAGGCATTCCGTCATTGTTAGGTACTCCTATTGTCATTATGTCTGCTCGTATATTTATAATGTTTATGCAATTATAATTATATCTTTTTAAACATCCTTCTGCTTCTCTGTACTCTTCTTTGCTTAATCTCATTTGTACCTCCTATTTTTTTATTTTTTCTCTTATTAATTCGTCTTTAAAATTATCTAATATGTCGTATACTTTATTTACTTTAACTTGACTTTCTTTTCTTTTTGATACATCTACTAAATCAACACTTTCTAATTCTGTCATTGCTTTTTGTACTGTGTTGTATACATGTTCTAATTTCATTTGTATCACCTACTTTTTTAGTTATTATCTACATATTCTTTTATATTAGGAATAGCCTGTTTCTTGATTATTCTTGCTATATCTTTTAATATTTGTTCTTTTTCTTCTTCTAAAATATCATTAGCTATTATATCTAATTTTTTAAATATTTCTTTATAGTCTTCTGGTTTTGGACTTTCTATTTCTATTTGCGTTAAAAATTTACATATTCTCATAGGTGTGATGTATTTATCTAAAAATGCAAATGGACTTTTTGTTTCTGAATTTTTTATATGTTTCACTTCTTGAAATTTATCTCCAACTATTTTTATTCTTTTTTCTCCATCTAATGTTTTTATTACTATTCCTTCTCTTATACAGTCTGTCCCTTCCAGTGCAGATTTTTGATTATCTACATATTTTTCTTTTAACTCTACATAACTTGTTAGATTTTCTACTGCTATTTCTGGTACTGTTTTAAATCCTATTTTATTTGATATATCTTTCATTTCTTCTATACTTGCAAATATTCTTGTAAAATCTTCATCTTCTGTTGGTTTATCCACTATTTCTTGTACCAAATCGAAAGCATAATATGGTTCTATTTTTCCTTGTTTAGCTAGTGAATTATAACTTATCTTTCCTTGATTTAACCATTCACCATATAATACATATCCCTTTGGTAAATATTCTAGTATTTTGTTTTCTCTTTTTCTAGCATATTTAACAAATCCATTTAATCCATCTTCTCCTGTTAATTCATTTGACCTACTATATAATCTTATCTTTCCATTGTCATTATAGATTGCAGTATTACTTCCATCTATTTTTTCTTGAATTACCACTTTTGTTCCTTTTTCTATTTGATATTTTGCATTATCTGGTCTCTTTATCTTACAATACATTTTCATATTTCTTTACCTTCTTTCTTTTGCTTTATTTTCAAAATATTGCTTAACCCACTCTTTATCATGTATTGGTGTAGTTAACTGTTCTGACATTAAATCTATTATTTTATCTTTTTGTCCTAATTCCTTTCTTAGCTGTTCTATATATGTTTCATATTTTTCAATTTGTTTTTTTATTATATAATACTGTTGATTTTCTACTATATTTGCAACAGCACTTCTCTTTAATTTCTTACCATCTTCATATCCTTGCATATATCCTAATGCTTCATTTTGTGCTAATGCTATCATTTTATAATTATTAATTTTCTCTTGCTTTAGCTCTTCATTTTCTTTTAATACTCTTTTATATTCTGATATAATATGTTGCATTATTTCTATATCGTATTCTCCTACAGAAAATTCACCATATAGCTCTCTATGTCCTTTGCAATCTTCAATTAGTAATTCAAATCTTTCTAAATTTGTTATTTCTTCATTTTCTTTCATTTAGAACACCTCTCTTTCGCATATCTGCTATAATTTCTTTCTTATATATAATTTTAAATGTTGTATATACAATATCAGTTCTAAACCATGACATTTTATTGCATAGCCATTCTAAAAAATCTGACAAATAATCTAATATTGCAAATGGAAATAATAATATGTAAGTAATAATATATAAAGCATTCATTGTCTTTTTATGTTTATCAACCATATTTGAAGTTATTTTTAAATCTTTTATTTTCATATCTTATTTACTCCTCTCTTCTAATGCTTCAATAAACTCTTTTTGATATTCACATTCTTCACATTTCTTATTACAAATAGTGTATGTTTCTGGGGCTAGTGGACATATTATATATCCTTGTTCTTCTGCTAATGCGTCTCTCAACCATTGTTCCATATCTTATTTACTCCTCTCAACTAAATAATTACATGTTACCATTTTATTTAATATTAATTCACACATAAAATCTTGTGCTGTTCTCCTATCTCTATATCTACAATTAGCTTTTTTATGTATTCGTGGGTCTGTATCTTCCCATTTGTTAATATCTATCATTACAGGACTTAAAAATATATATTGTACTCCTCTTGAAAAACATAGATAATAACAACAATCATAAGGCTTTTTACATTTTTTAAATCCAACTTTTTCAAATTCTTTCATATCGACTATTGGTGCTAACATATTTATTCACTCCTCCATTTCCTAGGTTCTCTAACAAAATATTTTTCGCATATATGGTCTATCTCGCAATTTTCACATTTATTATAATTTTCTTTACAATAATCTATAATTATTTTTACACAGTCTATTGGCTCTTCCATATTTACTCCTTTTCTAAATAATATTTGCCTCTATAATCTCATATCTATTGCTTTTAAGTTCATCATTATAGTTTCTCATCGTAGCCCACTTACTAGTTTCAATTCCATGTCCTTGCATGATTTTTCTATAACATCTGCTCTTTGATACTTTTATAATTTCTATTTTTTTATTATATATAGATGCAATACAATACATCTTGTATAATTTATCTTTCTTATTTTTAAATTTTGATGATACTCCCCAATTCCTCAAAGCTTCTTCAAATTCCTCTTCACTCATAGTTACTCCTTTACTACTAAATTTGCTTGTTTTCTATTCTATAAATATTTTCAAAAACTATCTTATAATTTATTGCCATACTATTCATATCTCTTTCGTGATATATTCTTATGCCTTTCATTATTTCTGCTATATAATCATCTTTTCTGTCTTCTAGTTCTATCCTAAAATTTTCAATTTTTTGTTTTATTTCATTGTCAATTTTTTCAGAAACTATAGATTCCACACTTTTCTTTAATATTTCTTCTATAAATTGTTCTTCCATATCTATTCTCCTCCTAATAATTAACTCTAATTATGTAACTATTATTTTCTGTTATATAATCTATACTTAACCTTAAATTCTTCATTTTATCTATTCCATATGCTTCTATTTGCATTCCACCTCTTAAATTTCCTATATGATTAGTTAATGCAAATTTCACTATATTTTCTAATATATCTGTATACTGTATATCTGCCTTTTGTCCTTCTAATTCCATTTTTAACCTATCATTCTTATTTTTCAATCTACTATTAGATAATTGATAAGTTTGTAATTCTTCCTGCAAATTTTCTATTCTCTTATTTAATCTTTTTACTTTTCCTTTTACACTCATATATATCACCTACTTTATTATTTTTAATTCCAAATCTGGGTATATTTTTTCAAATAACTTATGTTTTATTTTAAATACATCTGTCTGCATTCCTTTAACATCTTCTACTATTGTTTTGCCGACCTTGGCAATACATAAAATCTGCTACATACTCAATTTTTCTAAATGTTCTACCATTTTTCTTAAAACTATCTTGTAACAGGAATCTTGGTTGTAATTCTAAATTTTGTATTTGTCCTGCTTTTAACAATAATTTTAGTTCTTTATATCTTCTGCTCTCTTGTATACTGTCAAATATGTAATCATCTACTATTACTTTTTTATTTCTGTATTTGTTCATCTTTTGCCTCCAATTCTTCCAAAATATTAGTTCTTTCTTTATACTTTGGATTTGCTTGTCTTCTATTTATAGCTTTTAATTCTTTCATCGTATTCATAATATCTCCAACAATAAATTTGTTGTTATACTTCTTTGTTAACATATCTCTAATACATGTAGCTCTTTCTAAATCAAATTTTATCTGTCTTCTTTCTCTTTGTATCTTTTTTAGTAATTTTCCATATTTGCAATAATCAGATGCGTTCATATTGTGATTTTCAAAATAGTGTAATACATCTTCGCGTTCTAAATCTTTTTGCCTTTGTTCTTCTGATATTTGTTCTATTTCTTTGTCAATACCTTGAAAGAAGTTAATTATGTACTTTAGCAGTTCTTCTACTGTTAAATCCATCTTTTGTTAGCTCCTCTCTAATCTTTTCTTGATAATCCGCTACAGCTGAAACAAAATCTTTACATCTGCTTACTCCCTTAAATTCAGCAGTTTCTAATTTGTTACAGCCATAGCAATAAAAACATAATTTGTCTTTTTTTAACTCTAGATATTTTTCTTTCAATTATCTACCACCCCTAAAATAAAGATGTTTTTTTTCGATTATTTGATAAATTTGGTGCATTATTTCGCCAAAATAGACCTGAAAAGGATCTGGAAGGCTTTCGTGTATTTTTCTATCAAAATTTTCATATGTATAATTCATATACTCTCTATATGGAATTTCTATAATAAATCCAATTTTTTTTCCTATTCCTTCACTTGATACAATAAGTGAATTTAAGTCACATTCTTCAAGATAATACATTTTAGAAGTTGTTTTTCCTGTAATTCTTATACCTATGGAGCCAATAGATGGTAAAAATTCTATATCAACCTTTACATCATGAACCTCACAATTTTTGAAATTCTTGATTTCTTCATTTGTATTGTTTAAAAATGTTCCACAATATTCGCAACAATAATTGTAATAATGCCTTATAGGTGCTCCACAATTTGGACAATTTGTTCTTTTTTTATCCATTTAATACCTCCTATATTTGCGGAATGTGGTTCATATTTTCTGCAATCATTCTTTCTTCATCTGTTGTCTTTCTATAAACCGCAACTTCTTTGTTTGTAACACTACATTTCTTTGTTTTATCAGCTGTTACAAAACCTAAACTTTCAAGTTCTGTTATCCTCGGTCTAGCATTATTTACATCTGCTGTATTTGTATAATGTCTTTTATATAATTCTTGTGCTATTTCTCTTGTTGTCATTTCTTTATTTTTTAGTATTTCTAATATTTGTTTATGTCTTATGCTTAAATGTTCTAACATATCTTGATAACTTTTGTGTCTTGTTTTAAATGTTATTGTATTCATTTGTTTATCACTCTCCTATCTGTTTTATATTTGCATTTTCAGTTAATTTGTTTATAATTTCTTGCATAGACTGAGGTAATAATTTTTGCTCTTTTTCTCTATTTACTATTACTTCATACTGCTTTAAAAACTGTCCTTTTGTAACGCTATTTACTACATCTGTACTGACTTGTGCTTGTTCTTTAACTTGTCTTACATTTCCAAAAAACTTTTTTACTTCGGGGCTATGTTGTTCAAATTGCTCTTCTGTCATATATAATCCGTTACAAATCATCTTATAAGCTTCATTCCAAGCTTCTATTGATGTTCTTTGTGTAGATGGATTAATCATTTCTACTGCATTTTTTCTTATATCGTGTATAGTTGGAGGGTATGGACTTTCTATAATTGTTTTCTTTACTGCTTGTAAAACTAAGTTGTAATCTAAATCTCCTAAGCATTCTAACCAAGTATTTACCATTAGCTGTTTTTGTGTAGAATCTTTTTTAGCTATACTGTCATAATTACCAGCCAAAAGTGTTATTACTTGTATTGTTTCCGTTTTGTTCATCTTGTTTTGCCTCCTCCCACATCTTTTTAAAATCGTCCATTCCAGAGTTTTTATTATTACTATATTTGCCTTCTAAGATAGCTGTAGCTTTATCTGTTCTCATAAGAAAGTCAAAGTCTGCTTTCCAACCTCTATCATTATTTCCTGTTAAAAATTCACTATTATTTGCAATATTACATATTTCTTTAAATTGCTCTTCTGTAAATTCTTTAGTAAAATTATCTATAGCTTTTTTTCTTTTATCAGTTAACTTTTGAATTTGTGGAAGATTGGTGCAAATAGAATTGTAAGTTTCGACTATTCTATTTCTCTTCTCTTCTTTTTCTTTTATATTCTTATTATCTTCTATTCTATTCTTATTAGGGGCAACTACTCGTCGAGCATTCGTCGAATTGTCGTCGAATAATAGTTGCATTATTTCTTTATTATAATTTGGTATTTTGCTTTCACTTGGTCTATCTATCTTTTGCCATGTATTCCAGTTATAAAGGCTATAATAACTACTTCCGTCACAAGTGTAAAAGATTACGGACATATTAGAGCTTATCTCTGATAAGGTTTTATCTATATCGGCACTTCTTATACCTTCCTCGTAAGGGAATAATGTAGACTTTAAATACACTGGATTACTTCTTCCTCTACCTTCATCATCTGCTAAAGAAAATAGACCTATAAAAACTAATTTTGCTAAAGTGGATAATTTGCTAAAATCTTCACTTTGCCAAATACCTGGATCAATCATTCTTTTTCTTGCCACATTCTTTAGTTCTCCTTTCTGATAACTAGAGCTAAACTCTAGTTATCTAAATAACTTTTTCCAATAAGATTTATAAAATCTGCTCTTGTATGTTTTTTTTCATATTCAGTCTGATATGTCTTTTTTAATTTCAAATCCATTTTTCTATCTCTATGTACTGATTTGTTTGATAAATTATGTTCTTGATGACATAAGCCTACGCAAAATCCATTTTCAATTGAAATTTGCCTGTTTGCTGTGCCGAAAAATACTTCATGTATACACTCAGCTGGTCTGCCACAAAAGAAACATTTATCAAGATTATTTAATATGCTATATCGTTTCATTGATATTTCGCAGCCCCCCATTCTTTGTTGTACTGTGACTCCATCTCTCTTATTTTGAGTTTATAGAAGTTTATTCCTTCTTCTGCACTTCTTACTAATCCTTCTGCTATATCTCGTTTGTATCTTAAATCTGCGATGTCTGACATACCTTTTGCTATATCTGCTAAATGCGTTACTGCTTGTCCTTGTGCCCTTAGCTCTAGTAGTCTTTTACTTAGTGCAACTCTGTAGTCATATTCCTTTTTTGCATAGTCTTTTTGGTATTTTTTATACTCACTTAAAGTTTTATTTAAGTCTTGTATTGCCTTCTCAATATCTTGCCACATAATTACCTCCTAGAATGGTAATTCATCTCCAGCAAATGTTTCATAATCTGAATTATCTGTAGTAGTTGTATTTGCATTTTCGCTACTGTTCTTTTTATCTCCTGCAAAATATACCTCTTCTGCTATTACTTCTGTTGCATAGTGCTTTTGACCTTGCTCATCATCCCATGTTCTTGTTTGTATTCTTCCAATTACTCCAACCTGTTGACCTTTTGTGAAATATTTTTGACAAAATTCTCCTGTTTTTCCCCATGCAACTATATTAATAAAATCTGCTTGTCTTTCCTCACCTTGTTTTACAAATCTTCTATTTACTGCTAATGAAAAGCTTGCTACTAATGTATTTGTAGATTGTGTATATCTTACCTCTGGATTTTTTGTTAATCTCCCCATTAATATTACTTTATTCATCTATTTTTCCTCCTCTTTATTTTTATTTTGTTCTGCTAATCCTTTTGGACTATTTAATGCCTCTAATATAGAATTAAAGTTTTTTACTTCTAAAACTTTTGGTAAATTGCCTAACCTTGATTTTTTCACTATTGCTCTTGTTTCATCTCCATTTTTTTCCAGTTGTATTACAATATCCATTAAGTATTCTGTTATTTCTAATGCATCATATGTTAATCCTATAGGTTGCATTTTCCCATCTTTTGTATCCCACACGTTCTTTGCTCTAGCTACTAAGACTAAATTCATGGGAACATCTTTTAATTGATTTAACATAGCCCTTGATGTGTCTCTTCTATATGCATACCATTTCGTTTTTTGTACAGCATTTAATGTGTCTACTTTTTTTCCAATTTTCTTTTCATATTCTCTAGAGCATATATCTTCTATGCAGTCTAGCAAGTCTGTAACTGGGTCTATTACTAAGGTTTTTCTATCTGGATAATTTCCGTTTAAAATTTCTACTATTAAGTTTTTTGTTAAAGCTGCAGAATTTATAGCTTGTTGATTGTTTTTATCAATTTCTGCTTTCCAAAAATCAAATTCATTTGCATATAATCTTGTACTTCCTTCTAAATCTACTACAATCGGGCTCGGTGCAGATAATGCAAATCTACTTTTACCACTTCCACTTTCTCCCCAAATCATTATTTTTAAATTGACATCATCTAATGTCGCTTTTTTTGCTAACATATTAATTTCCTCCCTCGAACCTCTTTAAAATTTCTTCTTGTATTTCTTGATTTCTACTTCTGTACGTACTTATTATTTTGTATTCATTCTTTATTTTTTCATCTGTTAGTTTAAGTTCTTGCACTAGTTCTTTGTTAGTTAAGTCAGTGACTTTTTTACATTCTTCCATCAATCCATTTCCTCCAATTCAATTTCTTTATTAATTCTTAAATTGTTTATTACTTCTATTAAATTATGTAATTTTTCATATGCCTTGTCTGTGTATTCTCCTGTATCTTTTAAGCTGTTTTTTGCGTTTTTTAGATGTTCTAGACATATATGTAACTGTATAATTTCTTGTCTCAAATCTTCTTTTTCCATAAAAAACTCCCTCTTGCATTTCTCTGTAAATTATGTTAATATAATTACAGAGAATGCATTAATTTAAGTATTTTTTAGTATGCTAGAAATGTTTGCCGACACATAGCATACTTTTTATTTTATTTGTTAAATTTTCAACACTGTTGTACTGATTAGTATTTAATTCATCTGCAATAGCTTTTACCATTCTTGCATATTCGACATTTCTTCTTTCAGCTATGTCTTTGTTAAACTTTAATTCTTCATTTTCAAATCTTAATTCTTTATTCTCTGCGTATAATACTGCCCATTCTTCATTTTGTTCGCTTATTAAGTCTTCTTGTCTTTTTATCTTTTCGCCTTGTCTCACTATTGTTTTTGTTCTTCCAAAAATATTAAACATTCTTTTTCACCTCTTTTCTAATACACACTTTTTAATATTTTTAAGCTTGTACGTATAATTTGCTGATTGCGTTTCATTTTTTGCTTATTTTTTATTCTTGTTGCAATTTCGTGTATAATTTCTACTGCTATTAATGATGTAAAACTTATCATCATTGTATTTCCTATTATTATTTTTAATTCATTCACTTATATCACTCCTTTCAAATTTTTATTTTATTCGACATATTTCTACATCTTTTTTATTTTTGTATTGTTATAATCACTTTGAGCCTGAACACCACAGAAAGGTGGTGATATTATGACCAAAGAAGAAATTGCTCTGCAACTTACACTTGCAAGAATACCTAATTTAAGACAAACTACACATGCTGATTCATATGATGATAATGTAAAATATAATAAAGAGCTTGGTATACAAGTTGCTTCTTTATATGCTACTATTTATCAAAATTTAGGTTGCTTAGATATTCAACGTCCTAGCCTTGATGAATCTATTGCTAAAATTCAAACATTTTAATAATCTCTAATTTCATTTAATGTGATAGCTATCTTGCACATAGCTTTTACATTATTTACTATTTGTTCAGGCTCATTATTTATTGCTCTACCTGTGTTAATTTCTTTTTCTATTTTGTCATTCATTCTGTTTAATCTTTTTAATTCATCTTTTAAATAATCTTTTATCTCCATCTCTACTCACCTGCCTTTCTAAGTTTTGATTTTTAGTGTTTGTATAATATTGTTAAAAACTTCTGTTGTTATATTTATGTTCATGCACCATAACCTCACCGCTTGTTTATCTGCTATCTGTTTTACTCCAGTTCCTTTTATTCTAGGAAAGTCTTTAGAATTAAATATCTCTCTTGCTTTATTTTCTCCAATTCCTAAAATATCTGCTAAATCATATGGATTTATTATGTCTGGAGCTTCATTCCATGTTATTTTTGGTTTCTTTTCTTGCATTTAGGTCACCTCTCTATTACTGGAACTAATCCGTTTTTCTTTAACAATTCATATAAGAATAATCTTCCTTTTTGAGTCCACTTTGTATTCATAGTTACATCTTTTCTTCCATCTGAATGTGTATATTCAACTGTTTCACTATGTGTATATCCACAATTGTGATAACTGCTATATAAAAACCATTGATGACCTTGTTTAAATTGTACTTTTAATTCGTGCAGTTTCTTATTAAATGCTTTTGCACTCATTCCATAATCTTTTGCTATAGCGGTTATAGTAACTAATGCTTTACTCTGCAATATTTGATCTAGATAATCTGCTTTTGGTTTTAATTCTCCAATTAGTTGTTTTTGTTGTGTATTTTCTAACTGTAAAACATTTAATTTGCTTTCTGCTATTTTTAATGCTCTAGCCATTATTTTTTCTGGACTATTAAAATCTTTTTCTACTTGTATAAAGTATTGTCTTACTTTTTTACCTTTTTCATTTCTTTGTATCATTGCAATTTCTTTTGCCATGTCTAATTTAATGGCATGATTTACCATTTCTTGTTCTCCACCAAGGGTATGACATTTTTGGGTTACCCTTACATAATCTGTGTTTTCTGTAAATCCGTATTTTTTCATTCTCTCGAACCATTTTTTGTATTCTGTTTTTATTCCTAATGTTTCATGCAATTCTCTACCATTTACTATTGGTTCTTGATTCTCATTTACTTCAATTTTTATTAATTCTTTCATTTTTACTCCTTTCTTTTGTTAATTTTATTCACATTTCAGTTAAAAAAAATATAGTCGTTAACATCTAAGTTATTTTTATTGCAATACTTTATGATTGCTCCGCAAATTGTTGTTCCAGCTCCCTTGCCATTACTTCTCAAAACTTTATTCAAATGTGTTCTTTGAACGCCTAAAACTCTTGCCATTTCTGATTGATTATCGCCAAAAGCATTTTTTAATAATTTAAGTAGAGCTTTCATATTTATTATCATTTTATCACCTCATCTCTTTTTGTGAATTTTGTTTACACGCATATATTATCATCTGTGAATTTTTTTGTCAATAGTTTTGTGAAATAATTTTACAATGTTTTTAAAAAAATATTTTTAATCCTTTGAAACTGTAAGAAAAATTTTTTATAAAATGTTGATTATTTTCACATATTATTGTATAATTATGTTAAATAAGTTCACATAATGAAAGGAGACTATTATGTTTGATGCAAAATTATTTTCTGAAATATTACAGAAAATATCAAATTCATATAATTCTATGTCTGAATTTTCGGAAAAATCAGAAGTAAATAGAACCTATCTCTCAAAATATATTAATATGAAATTAGATAATCCTCCCACACCAAAAATCTTAGAAAAAATTGCAACTTCTTCGCATGGAATAATTACCTATGCAGAATTAATGGAAATTTGTGGTTATCTTAAAAAAATTGATAGAAAAAAAATAAAGCTAGAAGAATATGATAAAAGTGAGAATATCTTATTAACATATCATTTTTCTAGCAACGATTTAGAAATAATAAGAGAATATTTACTATCAGACTCCTCTACAGCTAATTTTGAAGAAAAATTTAATAATTTTGAAAAACTTCTTAATTCACTAGATGAAAATAGAAAGAAATTTTTATTAGGTTTTACTTCTCAGTTTTTATTGAATGTTGCGAAGGAATTTGTTAGTTCTTCTGACAAAACACGTGAAATTTTTAATAAAAGTACTAAATTACTTGATGAAACGAATATTTCCCAACCTAAATTCCATATGTGTCCTGTCTACGGCAAAATATCCGCAGGGCTCCCTAACTGGGCTGAGGAATGTCTAGAAGGATATTTACCTATTGACCCTAACTTAATGGGAATAGTTAATCCAGAGGAATGTTTCTTTTTACGTGTATATCGGTGAGAGCATGAATAAATTAATTAGAAATGGTGCATATGCCCTAATTAGAAAACAAGATATTGTAGAAAATGGAGAAATCGCTGCCGTTCTAGTAAATGGCTTTGACGCTACACTTAAGAAATTCAGTAAACAAGGTGAATTGGTCATATTAGAACCTATGTCTGAAGATTCTAGTTTTACTACTCAAGTATATAATAAAGATACTGAAATAAGAATTTTAGGTAAATACATCGGAAAATTTGAAATGAATTAATTACTAAGGATAACAGATTATTAACTGTTATCTTTGTTTATAAGGAGGTAAAAAGATGGCTAAACGTGGAAATGGTGAAGGAACAATTTATTATTCTGAAAAACTAAATAAGTGGGTTGGTCAATTTACTGCTGGAAGAAAATCAGATGGAAGATTAAATCGTAAATCTGTTTATGGTAATACTAGAAAAGAAGTTAAAGAAAAAATAACGAAAGCATTAGCAGAAGTTCAAAATAATACTTACATAGAAAAAAGTGATATAACTCTATATGAATTGGCAAATGAAATAGTAGAAGATAAGAAAAAATCTAATGAAGTAAATTTAAATACTTATAAAAGATTAACCTATACCCTATCTTACATTAAAGATAGTGACATTTCGGATATGCCTATTCAAAAAATTACAGCTAAACAAATTAAAGATTTTTTAAACAGTAAAACTTCTTATTCCAACTCTGTTCTACAAAAAATATTTCAATTATTAGGACAAACTTTTAGACGTGCTGTTGATAGAAATTATATTAATAAAAATCCTATGTTATCAGAAGAAGTAAAAAGACCAAAATCAGACAAAAAAGACCGTGAAGTAATATCTTTATCAATTGAAGAAGAAAAAAAGCTAATTGATGTATTGTCGCTTGAAAATAAAAACTATAAAAACATAATATTATTAATGCTATTTACAGGAATGCGTGTTGGCGAAGTCTTAGCTATTAAGATTAGTGATATAGATTTAAAAGAACATAGTTTATATATCAATTCTACTCTTACTCGAGATAGTAATGATAATACTATTCTAGGTGAAACTACAAAAACTCAAAACTCAAAAAGAATAATAACTATTACAGACAACATAGAAAAAATCTTAAAAGATTCTATAACTAACATGTACAAAAACGAATATAATTTATTATTTTATGATGATAAAGGATTTATTACTCCTTCCGAGGTAAACAGTTATTTAAGAAGACTTAATAAAAGATACAATATTACGGGGGAAATTCACAATCATATGTTAAGACATACATATGCTACACGTTGCATTGAGTCTGGAATGAGTGTAAAAGTATTACAAAAAAAATTAGGACACAGTAAAATTGAAACTACATTAAATACTTATGCTTCTGTGTTGGCAAGATTTGAAGGACAAGAAGATGATAAATTAAATTTTTATCTTGAAAATATCGGAATAAAAGTCTAGTTGCATTAAAATTGCATTATAAAAATCGTAGAATGTTGATATTTCAACGTTTCTACGATTTGTTTTATGGTTGGGCTGGCTAGATTCGAACTAGCGCATGCCAGAGTCAAAGTCTGGTGCCTTACCGCTTGGCTACAGCCCAATGTATTATAAATGGGGTGGAAGATGGGACTCGAACCCACGGCCTCTAGTGCCACAAACTAGCGCTCTAACCAACTGAGCTACATCCACCATCAAATAGCACCCTTATCAAATGCATTTATAATTTTAACCCATTTATTTACTTTTGTCAACTACTTTTCTTCAAAAAATTTTGTAACTCATTGTAAAGTTTACCATCTATCCTTCTCTTGCCCATATTACTAAACGATATCTATTATCAGTATGACAGGTTACAAGAGTTACTTCCCTTTTTCCATTCGTATCTCTTTGAGCATATGAATAATCCTCTTGAGGTGTTAAGTATTTTTTATAAATCGTATATTCTACTCTAAGTCCAGCATTATCTGTAATGTATACTTTATCTCCTTCATTTAATCTTTTATTACTTCCAAAAAATGCTCCATTTCTATAATTATGCCCTATAATAACAGTGTTACCTATTTTATTTAGTCCGTACTCCATATTGAACCGCAACAGAAACATCTATTGCATTTGCGTTTGTCATTGTTTCTAAAACAGGATACTTAAGACCCACTCTTGGAAGTTCAATCTTTCCAAGTACTCCATATCCCTTATATGTTAATCCATATCCAGTCGCACTACTTCTTGATTTATTATAGTTAGTTTTACTGCCTGTTTGTACCTGTTTTTCTTGGTTTTCTCCGATTCGTCTGTTCTTCTTGATTTTCTGATTTTTCATCAGATTTATTTTCATTATTTATTGTATTCATATATTTATCAAATTCACCTAGAATTTCATTGGCATTTGAATCTATCTTATTTCTTAAATAAACATACTCATAAATTATATATGCAACTACAGCAATAATTGCAACAATTACAATTCCTAATATTACATTTAAAAATTTTTTATATTCTTTACTTGCCATATTTATTCCTCCAAAAATACACCTCTTTTTATTATAACACAAGTATATTTTTATTGTACATATTATCCTACAATTTTATCTCCCATTTTCTTTCCTGCAAGCATATGGAAATGTAAATGCATTACTTCTTGCCCAGCATCTTTTCCGCAATTCACAATTACTCTAAATCCGTCTTTGTCTATTTTCTTTTCTTTCGCAATTTTATTAATTACTTCATAAACTTTTGAAATTAATATTCCATCATCTGAATTTACCTCTAATAAATTATTAATATGTTTTTTAGGAATAACTAAAATATGAACTGGCGCTGCTGGGTTAATATCGTTAAAAGCTAATATATCATCATCTTCATATACTTTTTCAGAAGGAATTTCACCTTTTACAATTTTACAAAATAAACAATCTTCCATATTTTTATCTCCTCTTTCCTTTATTTTAAACTCTTTGAAGTATGTTTTTTAGATTTTTACATTAAGATATTAAAGCTAAATTTTTAAATAATTAACATTAAACAGTAATATTTTTTATATTAATTTTCTAAAACAGCTTTTATCCTTCTTACACCTGCCGAACTTGATTCTTCTTTTTTTATTTTAAATTTACCAAGTTCAGATGTGTTTTTTACATGTGGTCCACCACAAACTTCTAATGAAACATCTCCTATTTTATATACTGTAACAATATCTGCATATCTATCCATAAACATTGCTTCTGCTCCCATTTTTACAGCATCTTCCTTTTTCATTTCTAATTTTTCAACTGGAATTGCCATACTAATATATTTATTAACTAAATCTTCAACTTCTTGTTTTTGTTCAGGCGTCATTTTTTCATCATGTGAAAAATCAAATCTCATTCTTTCAGCTGTTATGTTGCTACCCTTTTGATGAACATGTTCGCCTAATACCTTTTTTAAAGCTGCATTTAATAAATGTGTAGCTGTGTGATATTTTATTTCTATATCACCAGTTGAAGCAAGTCCCCCCTTAAATTTTTGGTTTGATCCAGCTCTTGATTTTTCTTGGTGTTCTTTAAATTTCTCATTAAATCCCTGAACATCTACTTCTAATCCAGATTCTTTAGCAAGTTCTTGTGTAAGCTCTATTGGGAATCCATATGTATCATATAATTTAAAAGCTATATCTTTATCAATTTTATTGTCTTTTATATTTTGAATAGCCTTTTCAAACTCTCTTAATCCCTTTTCTAATGTTTTATTAAATTTAATCTTTTCATTTTTTAAAACATCTAAAATATTTTGTCTATTTCTTTCTAATTCATGATAATATTTTGAATATTGATTAATAATCAATTCTGCTAAAACTTGTTCCCAATCACTATTTATTTCAATATCTAATTTCTTAGCATAACGAATCATTCTACGTATTAATCTTCTTAAAATATATCCTTGATCTGTATTTGATGGCTTAATTTGTGCATCATCGCCACTAATTATAACAATAGCCCTTATATGATCTGCAATTATTCTCATACTTCTAGTATATTTTTCATCATGGTATGAATGGTTTGAAATTTCTTCTATTTTCTTTATTATATCTTTCCAAATTGATGATTTATAGTTATCTGTAACCCCCTCTAAAACTGCTGTTACTCTTTCAACTCCAAGACCTGTATCTACATTTTTATTTTTAAGTGGTTTAAATGTTCCATCTGCTTCATGGTTATATTGCATAAAAACATTGTTCCAAATTTCTACCCAATTATCATTTTCAGGGTCAAATTTTTCAGGAACTGGTTCCTCACTTCTCCAATAAAAAATTTCTGTATCTGGTCCGCATGGCCCTGTTAGTTCCATATTTGGCCACCAGTTATCATCTTCACCAAGATACTTAATTTTTTCTTCTTTTATTCCAGCACTTTTCCAAATTTCTACAGATTCAGTATCCGCTTCAACCATGTCATTTCCTTTAAATACTGTAACAGCCAATTTTTCTACTGGAATCTCTAAACATTTAGTTAAAAACTCAAAACTCCAAGAAATTGCCTCTTTTTTGAAATAATCTCCCAAAGACCAATTTCCTAACATTTCAAAGAAAGTATGATGTGTCTTATCTCCCACTTCATCTAGATCATTAGTTCTAAAACACTTTTGAACATCTGTTAATCTTTTTCCTTCTGGATGTGGTTCTCCTTTTAAATAAGGAACAAGTGGTTGCATTCCAGCAGTATTAAATAAACATGTTGGATCGTTTTCTGGAATAACTGGAGCACTTGGAATTATTTTATGTGATTTACTTTCAAAAAATTTTAAATATTCCTCTTTTAAATTTATATCTTTCATATATATT
>USCV01000011.1 GCA_900553225.1 uncultured Clostridium sp.
TAATATTGAAAATGAAAGTGACTATTATAAATCTATAATATATTATATATCTGGAATGACTGATAATTTCGCAATAGATATATATAATAAAATAATAGGTTTTTAACAAAAATAAAATATATAAATTGAATAAAGAAGAAAAGATGGCTCTACAAATGATGTAGAGTCATCTTAAGGATTGACTATATAGTCTTTTTAGCGTTTATTTAAGATTTTTTCTAATTCGGGGCCAGAAAGAATTCCGTGTTTTACAAGTTCAGAAACAATAAGATTCAAATCTTCCAAATGTTCTTTTAACATATTTTCAGCATATTCATAGGACCTCTTAAGGAGTTCATCTGCTTGCTTATAAGCGTTTTCAATTAATTGTTGATTATAACCATCGATTACATAAATTCTATATGGGTATTTAGGGTCAAGAGCATATTGAGTTACAACTTCAAATGCAAGATCAGATGCATCTTTTAAGTCAGCAGATGCTTTAGCTGATAGTCCATTTGTATAATGGCTCTCAGCAATTCTACCAGCTAGTATACAAGCGATTTGTTCTTTAAAAAAGTCCAGGTCACTGTTTGATCTGATATCAGAATCGTCAAAAACTGTTACTCCCGAACAGTCTCCTACAGGAACAATTGAGACTGCAAGGCAATTGAACGTAAGACTTTCGGAAAATTTCCCAACTATAAAGTGTCCTGCCTCATGATAAGCAACAGATATTTTTTCCTCCACAGACAATTCTTTAAAATGCTTAAAGTAAATAGAATAACTGTTTATAATATCCTTTTTTGTAACAAATTTGTGATTATTACATTTAGCACAAACCATTGATTTATCAATAAGGTTAAGAGTTCTGATTGTTTTTGGTGTTTGGTAATCGAAGCAACTTGCTAAATACATTGCATAATCAATATTTTCTTTGCTTATATTAACACCATGGTATTGCTTAAAATTTTGTACTTGAGCAATGATTATTGAATAAACTTCAGAACTTTTTGGCTCTACAACATAAACTTTTTCAAATTGAGAACTTTGAATAATTGGATTTTCTGCTGTTGCCGAACAAATAACTCTAATATTATCTTTCAGAATAATTTGGTCTAGAAAATTTGCGACGTCACTTGTTATAAGTGTAAGATTTATAAACAAAATGCAAAATTGTAGAGATTCAAGAAAATCAATCAATTTTATAAATATTTCCTCATATTTGTATAGACTTTTAATTAGTGAATATATATCGAGAGATAGTACAACTGCATTTTTTAAATCTTCCGGGCAATTTCTGGTTGAAATTTGCCATGCTAATTTTTTAACAATAGATGTTTTACAAATATCTGAATCTCCAATCAATAAAACATTGTGTTTAGAGTGTTTTAAAAGTGTGTGCATAATATCCAAAAGCTCGTGGTCCATTCCACCAATAGAACAAAATTTATTGGTTTTTAGAATTGTTAAAAAACTTGCGAAATCATCTGGAATTTCTAGATAATCTGGCTCTGGCTTAAGTTTGCTTATGAATTGCAAAAAAAACTCAGGATGAAGTTTTACATAAGCATCAAATAAGTTTTCGACTTCAACTGTAAATTTGCCACAAGTTTTCTGAGCTATTTCACTAGCATTTTCAAAGACTTTTAAAATGTCACACTCAAGTGGCAAACAGTCATAATTCGAAATTGAAATTGCAGTACAGCATTCTTGTGGAAGAGATTCTTCAATAAGTTCCAGAATCTTAGAACTTATGTATTTTTCGGTCAAGTTATCTTTTTTCGACAGCTTTTTAAAAATAGCTGAAGAAGAAAGGAACAGACTTAGAAACAGAATCTTGCTTGGAATAAACCGAAGTTCGAAATCTTCTGAAAGTCCGTTAGCTGTTTCTAAAGCTCTAATGACTGACTGACCAAGATAAATGTTATCCATATAAACGCCTCCTTAAATTTAATATTATTGCATAGATAACATAACCATTTTACATTATTATACAAAAATTGTCAATAAAAATACATAGGATGTAAAAAAATTAGAAACTACTTGCGTAATATTAATAATTGGTATTGAATATGTGAAATGTTTTTATTATTGATATTTATGAAAAAGATTTCTGTGATATAAGCTAGTAGTTATATACTATATAAAAATAATATTATGTATAATAAATAGTATAATTGTAAAATATTAAAAGATATAGTATCATAGTATTAATTAATATTAGTAAAATACAAATGAAAAATAGACCAACATATAGAAGCAAGCACTATTGAGGAGGATATGTTATATATTATGAAAAAAATTAATTTTAAAAAAATATATAAAATAATAGAAAAATTATTTAAAAATATGGGGGAAGATTTGGTAAGTGAGTATTCAGCACAGTGTTCTTATTATACTATACTATCATTTATTCCTTTTATTATCTTAGTATTAACAATGATTCAATATACAGGAGTAGGACCTCAAGCTTTATTTAACGCAATATCTAAAATTATTCCATCGAGTATGAATGAAATAATTTTAGATATTGTTCAAGAGGTTTATTCGAAATCTATTGGAACAATATCAATCTCAATTATATTTACGATATGGTCTGCAGGAAAAGGGCTATTTGCTTTAACCAAGGGATTACAATCGGTTTATAACACTAATAATAAAGAAAGTGCTTCTTATATTTATTTAAGAATAAAAGCAATTATCGAAACAATAATGTTCATAATTTTAATAGTATTAGGTTTAACATTACTAGTGTTTGGAAATAGTTTAATAGAAATTATTCAAAAGTATTTTGGAGGTCTGAAAAATTATAATACAATATCTGCAATAGTAACTCAAATAGGGCTTATTTTGATCACATTTTTAATATTCCTACTATTATATAAATTTATGCCGAAACATAAAGTACCTTTTAAAAGTCAAATATATGGAGCAATATTTGGAGCAATAGCTCTTAACATTATATCATTTGTTTTTTCTAAATATTTATATATTTTTAAGGGATTTTCAATAACATATGGAAGTTTAACAACATTGATGCTAATAATGATGTGGATATATTCTTGCTTTTATACTGTATTTTTAGGAGCGGAGTTAAATAAATTAATAAATAATAAAAAGAGAGGTTGAAAATAAATTATAATTGATATAGTATTATGTAAAAAATATTATCAAATGGAGGAGTAAAAATGATTGAAACGATTAAATTATATATATTAATTTTTTTTGTATATGCTTTTGCTGGATGGGTAATGGAATCTACACTTATTTCTATACAAAATAAAAAGTTCGTAAATAGAGGATTCTTGGTAGGACCTGTATGTCCTATATATGGTTATGGAGTAGTATTAGTAAGCCTTTTACTACAAAAATATCAAAATGACATAGTAATATTGTTCTTTATGTCTGTAATTATATGTGGAATACTAGAATATTTTACAAGCTTTTTTATGGAAAAAATATTTAAAGCGAGATGGTGGGATTATAGCAAAAAGAAGTTTAATATAAATGGGAGAATATGTTTAGAAAATTTAATTTGGTTTGGAATTGCATGTTGTATTGTAATATATATTTTTAATCCAATTTTAATAGAAAAGATAAATATGATACCAAATATGCTTCAAAATATATTAATAATATCTCTTTTAGCAATACATTTGATAGATAATGTTGTATCATTTAAAATTATTTTAAACTTAAAGCAAGTTTCTAATGAAATAAAAGATAATACAATAGAAATTTCAGAAAAAGTAAAAAATATTATACATAATAAATCTATCTTTCATAGAAGATTAGTAAATGCTTTTCCAAATATAAAAGAAAAAGTAGAGTTTAAAAAATGGAATATAAAAGAAAAAATAGAAAAGATTAGAGAAGAAAGAAGAAATATAAAAAAATAATATTTAGCATAATTTAGTTATATAAATTTAAATCTTATACCAAACAACTGTTTACAAACCAGAAATTTCATGATATACTATGAAAAGTTAGAGGTGAAAATATCATGAATAAAATATATGCTTCTATAGATTTAAAATCATTTTATGCTTCTGTAGAATGTAAAGAAAGAGGATTAGATCCAATAAATACAAACCTTGTTGTAGCAGATAAAGCAAGAACAGAAAAAACTATATGTTTAGCAATATCGCCCTCTTTAAAATCTTATGGATTACCTGGAAGAGCTAGGTTATTTGAGGTAGTACAAAAAGTTAAAGATATAAATTTTCAAAGAAGAATGAGGGCACCAAATCATAAATTTAGTGGTAAATCTTACAATAATACAGAACTAAAGAAAAATTCATCATTAGAATTAGATTATGTTATAGCAGCACCACGAATGAGTTACTATATGAAATATAGTACCACAATATACAATATATACTTGAAATATATTGCACCAGAAGATATATACTCATATTCAATAGATGAGGTGTTTTGTGACCTTACAAAATATTTAAAAACATACAAATTAACAGCTAAAGAGTTAGTAACAAAAATGATACAAGATGTTTATAAAACAACAGGTATTACAGCAACTGCAGGAATAGGAACCAATTTGTTTTTGTGCAAAGTAGCAATGGATATTGAGGCAAAACATATACAACCAAATGAATATGGAGTAAGAATTGCCCAATTAGATGAAGCAAGCTTTAGAAAAAAACTATGGAATCATAAACCTATTACAGACTTTTGGCGTGTTGGGAAAGGCTATGCTAGAAGATTGGAAAAACACAATATATATACTATGGGAGATATTGCAAGATGTTCAATAAATAATGAGGAACTACTATATAAATTATTTGGAATAAATGCTGAGTTACTAATTGACCATAGTTGGGGATGGGAAAATGTAACAATAGAAAGCATAAAAGCTTATAAACCCGAAATTAGGAGTTTAAGTTCTGGACAAGTTTTACATTGTCCATATAATTGTGAAAAAGCAAAATTAATTGTAAAAGAAATGGTTGAATTACTTGTTCTAGAAATGGTAGAAAAGCAATTTATAACAGATCAACTAGTTTTAGATGTCATATATGATGTAGAAAATTTAACAAATCCAAATTATAGTAAAATTTACAATGGTGAAATTACAACAGATGGTTATGGAAGAAAAGTCCCCAAACCAGCGCATGGAACATTTAGATTAGAAAATAAAACATCATCAACAAGACTAATTTGTGATGGTTTTATTAAATTGTATGATAGTATTGTAAATAAAAAGTTACTAATTAGAAAAATAAACATATGTGTTCGGAAACCTTTTAAATGAAACAGAAACAAAAGAGAAAAGCAAATTCGAACAAATTAATTTATTCACTAATTATGAAAAAGTGGATATGGAAAGAAAAAAAGAGAACGAAAAGCTACAAAATGAGAAAAAGATACAAAAAACAATAATTGAAATAAAGAATAAATATGGAAAAAATGCAATTTTAAAGGGAATAAATTTAGAAGAAGGGGCAACTACTATAGAAAGAAATAATCAAATAGGAGGACACAAAGAGTAGGAGGGTAATTATGGATAGTGAACATAAATATGATGATATTATAAATTTAGAGCATCATATATCAAAAACACATAAACAAATGTCCATGCAAAATAGAGCAGCTCAATTTGCACCTTTTGCAGCATTGACAGGGTATGAAGAAGCAGTAAAAGAAACAGCAAGATTTACAGAGCAAAAAATAGAACTGGATGAAGAACTTAATAATATTTTAGATGAAAAATTGCGTTTAATACAAAGCCAAATAAAAAATATGCCTGAAATTACCGTTACTTATTTTGTACCTGATGATAAAAAAAGAGGGGGAAAATATCAAAAAATAACAGGAAAAATAAAGAAAATAGATGATTACAATAAATTTATAATTTTTACTGATGGAAAATTTATATCAATCAAAGATATTATTAACATTTCAGGAGAAACATTAACAATAACTTAAAATATAAACTATTACAATGATCCATATTAAACTTGTAGAATCATTTACAAGGACTTGTTTTAATGGTATAGTATTAACTGATATATAACAGAAAATATTTATTAAAATTCTAATAAAAGAAAGGAGAGATTATGGAAAACATAATAGAGGTAAAAAATCTAACAAAGAAGTATAAAAATTTAAAAGCGATTGATAATTTATCGTTCGAGCTAAAAGAAGGAGAAATACTTGGGCTACTTGGACCAAATGGAAGCGGAAAATCAACAACAATAAATTGTATTTTATCACTTCTAAATTTTCAAAATGGAAGTATCAAAATATTTGGAAAAGAGATGAAGCCAGATTCTTATGAAACAAAAGCAAAGATAGGAGTTATATTTCAAGAAGTAGCAGTATTTCAAGAACTTACAGTTTATGATAATATTGACTATTTTTGTGGACTGTACATTAAAGATAAAAATACAAGAAAGCAATATATAGAAGATGCTATAAATCTTGTAGGGATAAATGAATTTAAAAAATTTTATCCAAAGCAATTATCTGGGGGGCTTTTAAGAAGACTTAACATTGCTTGTGGTATAGCACATAAACCTGAATTAATCTTTTTAGATGAGCCAACAGTTGCTGTAGATCCACAAAGCAGAAATAATATATTAGAAGGTATAAAAAAATTAAGAGACAATGGAGCTACTATTTGTTATACAACACACTATATGGAAGAAGTAGAGATGTTATGCGATAGAATTATTATACTAGATAAAGGTAAAATTTTAGCGCAGGGAACTTCTGATGAATTGAAGAAAAAAGCTAAAATTGAGGAAAAAATAACAGTAGAAATAAACAATATAAATAGCAAACAATTAGAGGAAATAAAGCAATTTGAAAATGTAGAAAATGCATTATTAAATATGAATACATTAATAGTTACTTATAAAAAAGGCAAAAACAATCTAGGGGAATTAATAGATTATTTAAAAGATAATAAAGTAACTTATAATAAGATCTTTTCAGAAAGACCAACACTAAATGATGTATTCTTAGAATTAACAGGAAAGGAATTAAGAGATTAATGTTTTGGCATAATTTTAAGTATTCTTTGAAAACATTATTAAAAAGTAAAATGTTATTATTTTGGACTTTTGCCTTTCCAATAATACTAGGTACTTTATTTAATATGGCTTTTTCAAATATAGAAAATAATGAAAAATTAGAAATTATTAATATTGCAATTGTTGATAATGAAGACTTTAAAAACAATGAAATGTTTAAAGAGGCATTCGAAATGTTAAGTAGTGAAAATAGTACAAGCCAAATGTTTAACACCACATATACTAGTTTAGAAAAATCAAAAGAAATGTTAGAAAATGAGGAAATTACAGGATATTTATTATTTAATGGAGAAGATGTAACAATTAAAGTAAATTCGAGCGGAATTAATGAAACTATTTTAAGAAATGTAGTTGATCAAATACAAAGTAAAAAAGAGATGATAGGCACTTTAGCCAAAAAAGAAATAGAAGATAAATATAAGCAAGGAAACTTTAACATTGATTATAATGGAATATATGCTAATGTCATGGCTAAAATAGACAAAAATGATGTTAAATTAAATAATATCTCTAATAAAAATTTAAGTTATACTATGATTGAATATTATACACTTATTGCAATGGCGGCACTATATGGCGGAATAATTTCAATGTTTACTACCAATTTTAAACTTGCCAATATGAATGCAGTTGGAAAAAGAACTTCTGTATCACCTGTTCGTAAAGGTACGATGCTTTTAGGAAGTCTATGTGCAAGTTATGTTGTTCAACTAATTGGAATGGCACTGTTATTTGTATTTACAATTTTTGTTTTAAAAGTGGACTATGGAACAAATTTACCGCTTATAATACTACTTGCATGTACTGGGTCTCTTGCTGGTTTATCTTTAGGTGTTGCAGTTTCAACTTTGGTTAAATCAAATGAAAATGCTAAAATCGGAATTTTAATTGCAGTAACTATGGTTGCATGTTTTTTATCAGGAATGATGGGAATTACTATGAAGTATGTAATTGATAAAAATGTTCCTATTTTAAATAAGATTAATCCAGCAAGTATGATAACAGATGGATTTTACTCACTTTATTATTATGATACATTAGATAGATTTTATTTTAATGTTATAAGTTTACTAATATTTTCTGCCTTAATGATATTTATATCATATAAAGGATTAAGGAGGCAGAAATATGACAGTATTTAAAACATTTTGGAAAATTATAAATAAATATAAAGGAACAATTATCCTTTATACAGTTATACTTATTATTTTTGGTGGAATTAATATGTCTACAAACGATACAGGAACTACTTTTGTAGACAGTAAGCCAGATATCCTAATTATAAATAAAGATGAAGAGATAGGAATTACTAAAAATTTAGTTGATTATCTAAAGCAAAATTCGAATATTATTAATGTTAAAAATAATGAAGAAGCAATAAATGATGCTCTATTTTATAGAGATGTAAACTATGTAATCTATATACCAGAAAATTATCGCCAAGATGTACTAAATGGATTAAATCCAGAGATAAATATAAAATCAACAGGAGATTATAGTGCCAGTCTTGCAGAAATGATGTTATCAAGATATGTTCAAATACAAAATATATATAAAGATAATATAAACAATGAAGATGAATTAATAGAAGCTATTAATAATAATTTATCAAAAAAATCGTCAGTAGAAATGACTTCAAAGTTAGATGCAAGTAAAATGACTAAAGTAGCATCATACTTTAATTTTGCAAGTTATAGCATTATGGCAGTAGTTATTTTTATTATCTGTCTTGTTTTATCAAGTTTTCACGAAAAAACAGTAAATAAAAGAACTATAATTAGTAGTATGAATTATAAGGAGCATAATAGGTTAATTTTATTTGCAAGCTTTATGTATTCTGTAATTGTATGGTTTTTATATGTGGTATTAGGTCTAATATTATTAGGAAATATTATATTTACAGCAAGAGGACTTGTGTATTTACTTAATACATTTGTATTTACTTTTTGTGCTTTAACAATTGCGTTACTAATATCTACTATTGTAAGTAATAAAAATGCTATAAATGGAATTGTAAATGTAGTGGCATTGGGTTCAGCTTTCCTTTGTGGAGCTTTTGTACCAGCTGAATGGTTGCCAAAGGCAGTATTAAATATAGCTCATATTTTACCAGCTTATTGGTATATTAATTCAAATGATTTATTAAAGACAATGGAGACTATAAATTTTGAAACACTAAAACCTGTATTTAATAATATGCTAGTTATATTAGCGTTTGCGATATTGTTTATTATAATGAATAATATTATTTCAAAAAAGAAACAAAAGGTAGGATAAAAACAAAAAGTAATGCAAATTATGGAGGAAAAAATGAATATTTGTAAGCACAAATATAATGTAATAACATTATGTGGTTCAATTAAATTTAAAACTGAATTTATGAAAGTTCAAGAAAAACTTACATTAGATGGAAATATAGTTTTTATACCTAACTTTTTCAATGATTTGAAAAAAGAAGAAATAAGTTTACAAACTAAAAAAATGCTAGATGAAATGCATAGGCAAAAAATAAATATGTCAGATGAAATTTATGTAATTAATTCTGGCGGATACATTGGAGAAAGCACAAAATCTGAAATTGAATATGCAAAGTTAAATGGTAAAAAGATTTCTTACCTAGAGGACATTAAATAAATTGTAATTTAGTAGTTTGTTAGAAAAATAGTAATTGGTAAAGGAGATTTTTTTGTGAAAAAAAGAAAGAAGTTAAAATAACAGGTTATGACATTGCATATTATGTATCGATATTTACTATTATAGCATCAATAATTTTAGCTGTGTTCCAATTTATTAATAAAACTAATGAATGGGATAAAGTGTTTATGTTTTTAATATTTGGAATTATAGGATATTACACAAATAAAGAAAATAGAAAGAAACAAAAAGAAAAGGACAAATAGTAAGTTGTCGCTGAGATTGAATTTTGAAATTTGAATAAAAAACATAAATATTTAGATGGGTATATAGAATATGCTCATCTTTTATTATGTCAATTAAATATTGTATAATATAGATAGAGTTCTATATACTGCAAACTATCAAAAAAATGTAAGGAGGTAATTGTCATGAGAGAATTATTTGTAGAAAAAGTAATTAATGCAACAGAAGATTTTTTAGACAATAACCAAAGAATAAAATTAAAAGAAATACTTACAGAAATATGTATATATTATAAAATTAAGAAATTAGAACAAAGTCAAAAAGAAGAAATACAGAGGAATAATGAAGACATTCTAAATAGGTTTATATCATCTAAAGAAATCGAAGGGTGTTCAAAAAGAACTTTAAATTATTACAGAGATACTATAAATAAAATGTTTGATGCTGTAAACCTGCCAATAAATGAAATTACTACTGAAACATTAAGAAACTATTTAGCAGATTATAAAAATAATTCAAATGCAGGTATGGTAACGATAGATAATATAAGAAGAACTTTATCAAGTTTCTTTGCTTGGTTGGAAAATGAAGACTATATTGTAAAAAGTCCAGTAAGAAGAATTCATAAAGTAAAGACTACTAGAAGAGTAAAAGAAACATTAACAGATGAAAATTTGGAAAAGTTAAGAGATACCTGTTCAAATGTAAGAGATTTAGCAATATTAGAACTATTAATTTCAACTGGTATGAGAGTGGGAGAAATTACGAGATTAAATATATCAGATATGAACTTTCAAGAAAGAAGTTGTATTGTTTTAGGTAAAGGTAATAGTGAAAGAGAAGTCTATTTTAGTGCAAAGAGTAAAATGTATATAGAGAAATATTTAGAAACAAGAATTGATAACAACGAAGCATTATTCGTATCATTAATAAAACCATATAACAGATTAGGAATATCAGGAATTGAAATAGTTATCAGAAACTTAGGAAAACAAGCAAATATAAATAAAGTTCATCCACATAAATTTAGAAGAACAATGGCAACAATGGCTATTGATAAAGGTATGCCAATAGAACAAGTGCAGAAATTATTAAGTCATATTAAAATAGATACAACAATGGAATATGCAATGGTGAATCAAAGTAATGTTAAAAATTCTCATAGAAAATATGTTACATAAATCCTAAAAATGTTATGTAAAACATTGATTTTTTAGGTATAATGCTGTATAATATAAAAATGGAATTTATTTCCAAATAAAAATTACATATCAATCAGAAAGGTGTCATACGCTATGAAAGTTTTAAGTATTATTGAACCATGGGCAACTCTTATTAAAGAGGGAAAGAAGGTCATCGAAACAAGAAGTTGGAAAACATCTTACAGAGGTGAACTTTACATCCATGCAAGTAACAAAAAAATTAAAAGGAGTGATGCGCACACAAGTGAATTACTTAAACTGATTCCAAATGTACCTATGGGATATGGTAACATTATATGCAAATGCAGATTGGTTGATTGCGTATATATGGATCAGGAATTCTTAGACATGATACAGAAGGACAAGCAGGAATTCTTATGCGGAGAATATAGTTTGGGAAGATATGCTTGGATTTTGGAAGATGTTGAGATACTTGAAAAGCCGATTCCAGCCAAAGGGCATTTGAATATCTGGAATTATGAGGTCAGCGAATAGCGGATGGTAGAAAAATGACAAAAGATGAATTATTAGCTCAAAAAGAAACAATAAATAATTTGATTAAATTAGAAACAGAAAATCAAGTAGGATACAATCAAAAAGCATTAGGATTACTTAGTATAGGAATATCACTTACTACACTTGAATTAGTTGATAACAATATACATTATTTAGAATATATATTTACTCAAAATGCGAGTCAATTTGTTGATGGATTGATGGTAGGATTAGCAATAGTTTTTAATATATGCGGTATATATAGTATTGCAAAATATAATAAGAAAGAAAAAGAAAAAGTTAAATTATTAGAAAAAAAGAAAAAATAAATTACAATTTAAAAATTAGTTAAATAATAATTTGGAGGTATGAAGATTTATGAAAAACAAAAGTATAGTTATAGGAATAATAATAGGAATAGTAATGACAATAATTTGGAGTTTAATTTTTATAAATGTATTAAATAGTATGGTAGGAATAGGAATAGGAATATGCTTAGGGATATCTTTTGGCATTTCATTTAGTCTGATTTTTAAGAAAAGACAAAAATAAGTAGTAATAAAAATTGTAAGTTGCAGCTAAGATTAAAACTGGCTAATAAATTTAGAAAAATGAAAATGAAAAAAATAATAGGAGATATTTTTATGATTTATAAATGCATTTATAAAACTCCAGATGAATTTTCAGATATTATAATGAATAGTAATGGGGAATACTTAACAGGTTTATGGTTTGAAGGCTCAAAAGATTCTTTTAAACATGAAATAGATTGTGAAGAAAAGAGCCTGCCCATATTTCAAGAAACAAGTAAATGGTTAGATGCTTATTTTAGTGGTGAAGTCCCTAATTTTACACCAAAATATAAAATAGAAAATTTAACTCCATTTAGAAAAGAAGTAATAGATATAATGAATACTATACCTTTTGGAGAAACTCTAACCTATAATGATATATCAAAAAAAATTGCAAAAAATAGAGTAATAAAAAGAATGTCATCGCAGGCAGTTGGAGGAGCAGTTGGATGGAATCCAATTTGTATTATTATTCCTTGTCATAGGGTTGTTGGAACTAATGGAAATCTAACAGGATATGGTGGAGGAATAAAGAACAAATTAGCACTTTTAACACACGAAAAAAACGATATGAATAAATATTTTGTTCCAAAACGAGGTACTGCATTATGATAAGGTGTAAATGGTGTAATTTGAACAACCCGAAATATATAGAATACCACGATAATGAGTGGTGCAAGCTAAATTTTGAATAAAAATATACAAATTTTATTTATAAAAAGGCTACACAAATGAAAAAAAGTATGTTACAATAAAAAATGTAATTTTTTAGAAAACCGTAAAAATTAATAAAGTTGGGGTATTGAAAAAATGGAAAGGCACTGATATATAAGGCTTAAAAAGTCTGAAAATAAAGGAAAGATAAGGAGGAATTAACCATGTCAGGACATAGCAAATGGCATAATATTCAAGCAAAAAAAGGAAAAGCAGATGCAGCTAGAGGAAAAGTATTTACAAAATTAGGAAGAGAATTATTAGTTGCAGTAAAACAAGGAGGACCAGATCCAGCGGGAAACTCTAAATTAAAAGATATTATTGCAAAGTGTAAGGCAGCAAACATGCCAAATGATACAATAAATAATGCAATAAAAAGAGCTGCAGGTTCAGCAGATTCTGCAAATTATGAAGAAGTATTATATGAAGGATATGGACCAAATGGTGTAGCAGTAATTGTAGAGGGAAGTACAGATAATAAAAATAGAACAGCAGCAGATGTTAGACATGCATTTGATAAATCAGGTGGAAACTTAGGAACAACAGGTTGTGTATCTTATCTATTTAATAAAAAGGGAGTAATCGTAATAGATAGAGCATCATCTGAAATTTCGGAAGATGATTTAATGTTACTTGCAATAGATAGCGGTGCAGAAGATTTTTCAGCAGAAGAAGAAGTTTATGAAATAACAACTACTCCAGAAGATTTTTCATCTGTTAGAGAAAAATTAGAGCAACAAGGACTAGAATTCTTAGAAGCTGATGTACAAATGGTGCCTACCACATATGTTACATTAGATGAAAAAGGTGAAGCTAAAATGCAAAGATTATTAGATATGTTAGATGATTTAGATGATGTAACAAACGTATATCATAATTGGGATGAATAAATAAAACTATAATATAAATATAAGAAAATATAAAAAATGAATAATGCTAAAAAGTATTATTCATTTTTTTTTAGAAATTTTAAATAATAGTAATAAAAAGAAAAAATATGAATATATATGTTAATAAGAAAATTAATTATTAAAATAAGGAGGACAAGCAAAATGGAAGAGGTACTTAAAAATTTTCCACAACCAATATCTTTAGAAATTTATGAAAATATAAAAGAGCAAAAAAAAGAAGTAGAAGAAATTAGGTTACGAATTAACCAATATTGTATTATTAAACTTAGTAGTGAAGAAAAAATAATACCATATAAAGTAAATAAAATGGAAATTATGCAGATATTTCAAAAAATATGTGACCAGTCTGTTTATTCATATCAAAATCAAATTGTAAATGGGTATATAACAATAAAAGGAGGACATAGAGTTGGACTTACCGGTGATGTTGTTGTAGAAAATGGAAAGATAATTAATATTAGGTATATATCATCTTTAAATTTTAGAATTGCACATCAAATTCTGGATTGTAGTAACTCAATATTAAGATACATATTAGATATTCAAAGAAATCAAATTTATAATACTTTAATTGTTTCAAGCCCAGGCGCAGGGAAAACAACGTTATTAAAAGATTTAGTTAGAAAAATAAGTAGCGGAATTCCTGAAATATATTTTCACGGTTTAAATGTATCGGTTGTAGATGAAAGAGGAGAAATTGCTGCTATGTATCAAGGAGAGCCACAAAATGATATAGGAACAAGAACTGATGTATTAGAAAATATTACAAAACCATTGGGAATAAAAATGGCACTTCGATCTATGGCACCACAAGTGATTATTGCAGATGAAATAGGAAAAAGTGAAGATGTACAGGCAATTGAATATGCTATTTGTTCAGGTGTAAAGGGAGTTTTTTCAGCACATGGAAACAGTTTAGAAGAAATTTTATCAAACTCAGAACTTGAAAAATTACTTCAAAAAAATATAATTGAAAGAATTATTTTGCTAGATAATAAAGCAAGAGGGCACATAAAAAAAGTATATGAGCTAAATAAAAGTAAAAATACATATATAGATTTAGATGCCAAGAAAAGAGCAAGTTAAAATTTACAGTAAAATTTGTGTAAAAACCAAAGTATAAAATTCAAAAATTTAAATAAAAAACAGATTATACTATATGTTTTTGTTCTAAAATAGACAAGCTTTGCATATATATAAATATAAATTCAAATTTTGTAAATTTAAAATATAAGGAGATTAATTGAAAATGTGGGTAATTAAATATATAACATTAACTTTGATTTTTGGAGGAACATCTTTTATTGGAATATTAATTGCAAAAAAATATTCGAACAGACTAAAGGAATTACAAGAAATAAAAAAAGCATTACATATGTTTGAAGTAAAAATGAAATTTACATATATGTCAATTCCAGTAATTTTTAGAGAAATCGAAACACAAGTATATGGCAATATTGCTAAAATTTTCGGAAACTGTGCAGAAAAAATAGAGTATATGCCAGCAGAAAAAGCATGGAATGAATCAATCTATAATTCAAATACTAATTTACTTCCTAAAGATAAGGAAGTATTAAATGGACTTGGAAAATTACTTGGACAAACAGACATAGAAGGGCAAATTAATCAAATAAAATTAGTTGATGATTTTCTAAATATTCAAATACAAGAAGCAAATGAAGCAAAAAATAAAAACGAGAAATTATATAGAACACTCGGAATGGTTGCAGGACTTGGTATTGTTATTATATTAATTTAAAAAACAAATGATAAAGGATGGTGCAAAGATGGATATTAATTTATTATTTAAAATAGCCGCAATAGGAATATTAGTTGCAGTATTACATCAGGTTTTAGTTAGAGCAGGAAGAGAAGATCAAGCTATGATGACAACTTTAGCAGGACTTGTTATTGTTTTAACAATGGTTATAAAAGAAATTAGTACATTATTTAATACTGTAAGAACAATATTTAACTTATAGAAAGCATTGGAGGAAATTAATAATGGATATTATTAAAATAATTGGAATTGGGTTAATTTCATTAATAATGACCATAATAATTAAACAGCACAGACCGGAATTTGCAATATACATATCAGTAATTGCAGGAGTACTAATTTTGACTTTAGTTTTAGGAAAGGTATCTGGAATTATAACACTTTTATCTAACCTAGCAGATAAAACAACTATTAATCGCGACTTTTTATATTTATTAATAAAAATCACAGGAGTTGCCTTACTTACTGAATTCGCTGTAAGCATATGTAAAGATTCAGGCGAATCGGCTATTGCATCCAAAATTGATATTGGAGGCAAAGTAACAATAATTGCAATATCTATTCCGATTATCTCAAGCTTATTAGAAACAGTTTTAAAAGTATTACCATAAGTCTACAAAAAAAGTGTATATAAAAAATATAACTTGCAATTTATAAATGAGGAGAATATTTTTGTGGAGACTCTAAACAGAAGAAAAAAATGTTTGAAAATAAAGGCTAACAGTAAATTATTTAAAATAACAAGTATTTTAATACTGTTTTTCATTCTCATATCAAGTTTCAAAGCTTGTTTAGCAATAGAGGAAACAAATAATGTAAATAATTCAGATATAATAGAAACACAAATGGACTCTCTTAATATACCAAATTTTATGAAAGAGGCTAATAATTATACAAAAGATGTATTTTCAGATACACAAATGAATGATGTTTTAAACTCAGCAATAAGTGGAAAAATTGAAAACAAAAAAATAATGCTAAACATTTGGAAATTATTTGGAAAAGAGTTTGCAAAATCAATTACAACAATCGGAGGCATTTTAGTAATAATTATCATACATAGTGTTCTAAAAAGCATAAGTGATGGATTAGGAAATAAAAGCATTTCTCAAATAACATATTATGTTCAATACATATTAATTGTTACACTAATTATGACTAACTTTTCGGATATTTTGGCAATGGTAAAAGAATCAATTGACAATTTAGTAGGATTTATGAATTCATTAATTCCTATTTTAATTACTTTAATGATGACAACTGGAAGTATTGCATCAGCCAATATTGTACAACCAATATTACTATTTATAATAACATTTATTGGAAACTTTATAAAAGATATTATAATCCCAATTGTACTTGTGGCAACAGCTTTAGGAGTTGTATCAAAAATATCAGATAAATTACAAATAGATAAACTTTCAAAATTCTTTAAATCAAGTGTAGTATGGATTTTAGGAATTGTACTTACAATTTTTGTAGGGGTTGTATCACTAGAAGGAACTTTAAGTAGCAGTGTAGATGGATTAACAGCAAAAACTACAAAAGCTGCAGTTTCAAGTTTCATTCCAGTTGTAGGTAAGATTTTAGGTGATGCCGTAGATACTGTAATAGGCTGTAGTTCAATTCTAAAAAATGCACTTGGAATTGTAGGAGCAATTATTATTATAGGTATTTGTATTAAACCAATTATTAAATTAATTATTCTTATGGCAATGTATTACTTACTGTCTGCACTGTGTCAACCAATTGCTGATGAAAAAATAATAAAATTATTAGAACAAATGGGAGATACCTTCAAATTGCTGCTCGCAATTATGTGTAGTATATCTGTTATGCTAATAATAGGAGTAACATTAGTTGTAAAAATATCTAACAGTGGTCTTATGTATAGGTAATATTGAAATAAAAAATAAGGGGGAAAATAATGGTTGCGTTTATAAGTAATTGGGCACAAGGAATTATTGTAGCAGTAATAATTGCAAGCATTATAGAAATGATACTTCCAGAAGGATCATCAAAAAAATACATAAAAGTTGTAATTGGAGTATATATATTATTCGTTATAGTAACTCCAATTGTAAACCAATTTTCTAACAATTCAAATTCAATTGATACAGATTCTATATTTAATTTTGAAAATGAAGAAAATACATTAGAGGTTTCGTCTAAGAATCTAGAAGAGAAAAACGTAACAAGTATAAAGTCTATGTATGAAATGAATTTGAAAAGTGATATAAAAAACAAAATTCAATCAAAAGGATATATCGTTCAAGAAGTAAATGTTGAAATTTCTGACGATGAAAAATATAGCATAAATAAAATTTTAGTTGTTGTTTCAGGAGAGCAACAGTCTGAAGAAACAAAAGACAATGGGAGTAAAAAGAAAGTTGTTACAATAGTAGAACATGTTGAAAAAGTAAAAGTTGATATATCAAAACAAAATAGTGAATCTAAAGAAGAAAAAAAATATACGATTTCTGAAAAAAAAGCAAATAACTTAAAAGAATACTTAAGCAGTCAATATGATATTGCTGTAAAGAATATAGAAATTCGTTAGGAGGTATAAGGAAACCAAATGATGAAAGAAAAGTTTGAGAAGGTTAAAGATTTAGTTGTAAAGAAAAGTGAAAAAGACAATAAAAAAACAATAGAAAGTTTAGTTGTATTTGTTATTATTCTAATTGTTACTATTATTGCAATAAATACAATTTGGAATGGTGATAAAGATAAAAATACACAAAATAAAACTATGGATAACAAAAAGCTAGCACAAACAAATTCTAATCAAACCAATAATAATGAAGAAGATAATAATATAGAAGGAAGATTAGAAAATATACTTTCGCAAATAGATGGCGTTGGCAAAGTAAAGGTATTAGTTACTTATTCAAGAACGAGCCAACTTGTTCCACTATATAATGAAAATTCACAAGAAAGTATAACAGAAGAAACAGATAAGGAAGGAGGAAAAAGAACGATTAATGAAAATAGTAGTAAAAAAGATGTTGTATATCAAGAAACAAATGGAACAAAAACACCTATTACACAAAGTATAATAAATCCAAAAATTGAAGGGGCAGTTATAACTGCTGAGGGAGCTCAAAATGTACAAATTAAAACAAATATTATTCAAGCAACAGAAGCAGTAACAGGTCTTGCAACACATAAAATTCAAGTATTTGAAATGAAAAAATAAATTTTAAATGTCTTATGGCAGTGTTTAGTAAAGGAGTGAAATTAGATTTGAAAATTTTAAAAAGAAATCAGATTATTATTTTTGTTATTGCATTTATGCTTATTACAGCAGGGTATTTAAACTATTCTACTGGAGATAAAAAGAATTTGTTAGCTACTAGTAGCTTAATGAATTCAGAAGAGGTTGCTGGAATTGGTGATGCTAAACTTGTTAGTTCAAATGATGTTGTAGAAAATGAAACAAAAACTACAAATGAAAGTTCACAAAATACAAATGAAGTAAATCAAAATAAAACAGATAATACTACAATACAGACAAGTTCAAGCAGTAAAATAGGTAAAGACGATTATTTTGCAAATTCAAAGTTAGGAAGAGATACGATGTATTCACAAATGCTTGAAAGTTATGAAAAAATTATAGAAAATGCATCAGTTTCTGCAGAACAAAAAGCTATTGCTCAAACAGAAGTAAAGAAAATTAACGATCTTAAAAATTCTATTATGATTACAGAAAATTTAATTAAGACAAAAGGATTTGAAGAGGTTGTAATTTTTGTAAATGATTCAAGTGTTAGTGCTATTGTAAAGGCAGATACATTAACTCGGAGAGCAAACAGCACAAATTCAAAATATCATAACAAGAGAACTTAAAGTAGAAATTGACAATGTACATATTAGTAATAAATAATAAATTTAATGTATGGGCAATTATATGAGTTGCACTTACATTTTTTATTTTGCTTTTTAATATATCTGTGTGTGTCCTTAATTTTGGGTAAGTATTATTAAATTAGTTGTTATACAGTCGTTTAAATGCTAAATTATAAATCTATAAAAACAAAGCTTTATAAAAAATTTTAATTAATACTTGTAAAAAATAAAAAAGTTGGTATAATATTGGTGATACTTAAGAAATAAAGTTTAATGAAGGGAGAGCAACATATGATAAAAAAAGTAGCAATACTTGCAAATGGGCGGAGATGTTTCAGGATTTAATGCTGTTATTCGTGCAATTGTAAAAACAGCAGAACATAATAATATAGAATGCTATGGATTTATAGATGGATATAGGGGACTATTAAAAAATAACTATGTACGTTTAAGTACAGTAAATAGTAGTTCAGCATCAGGAATTTTACCTAAAGGTGGTTCAATTATTGGTTCATCTACAAATGCAAATGTATTTAATTATAAAGTAGTAGAAGAAAATGGAGAAATTATTTATAAAGACTTATCTGATCAATGTGTGGAAAATGTAAAAAAAGATGGGTTCGACTGTATATTTACTTTAGGAGGAGACGGAACTCAAAAATCTGCAAGAGATTTTTCATTAAAAGGAATAAATGTAATTGGAGTGCCTAAAACAATTGATAATGATGTTGCGTGTACAGAAATTACATTTGGATATAATACAGCTGTTTCTGTTGCAGCAGATGCATTAGATCGTTTGCATACAACAGGAGAAACACACCATCGCATTATGGTATTAGAAGTAATGGGAAGATATGCAGGATGGATTGCTCTTGAATCTGCAATAGCAGGGGGAGCTGATATTGCATTAATTCCAGAAATACCTTATGATATAAATAGTGCAGTAAGAAAAATTGAAGAGAGAAGAAAAAATGGAAAAGAATTTAGTATTGTAGTTGTTGCAGAAGGTGCAATGCCAAAAGGTGGAACAATTACGGTTGCAGAAACAAGAAGCAATGGAATTGGAGTAGATAATACAAAACTTGGTGGTGCAGGAGAAAAAGTTGCAAAAGAACTTGAAAAACTAACAGGGTTAGAAGCAAGGTGCACAGTGCTTGGATATATGCAAAGAGGTGGAACACCAACTGCATTTGATAGGGTTTTATCTACAAAATATGGTGCAAAAGCTATGGAACTTGCAATGGAAGAAAAATTCAATAGATTAACAGTAATAAAAAATGGAAAAGTAAGTTCTGTACCATTAGAAGATGTTGTAGGTGAAAATAAGGTAATTGGAGCTGTATCGGGTAATACAAAAGAAAGTAATATAAGAAAAGTAACAATGGACGATGATTTAGTTAAAACCGCCAGAAGCATAGGAATATGTTTAGGCGATTAAAATATAATAAAATAAATAAAAGAAGGGAGAAAACAAAGATGGAAGAAAACAATCAAAATAATCAAAGCAATGTAAATGCAGAAAACATTAAGAAGGAGGCTAAAGAAACAGTAAATCAAGTAAAAGACTCTTTCAAAAATATCGATATGAAACAAGAAACTGAAAAAGCAAAGAATTATTTTTCAAGATTTTTAAAACAACCAATAAAAGTAATTGGTGAAATTGCACATGACAAATCAAATGCATTCTTTAAAACAGCTATAGTAATTCTTGTTATATGGATAGTAGCATCTTTATTAAATTCAGTAGAGAGTGTTTTATCATCATTATTTACTTATGGAATTAGTGGATACAGTATATCTTATATATTTAAAACAATATTTAGTTCATTCTTTTCAATTATAAAGAGTATATTAACTCCAATAATTTCAATTGTTGTTTTATCAGGAATTATTTATATAATGAATAATAAAAATAAAAAATCTTTCTTAACAAATGCAATTACAATAATTGCAGCATTTGCTCCAAAAGCTGTAGCAGAAGTTATTAGTTTACTTACTATAATTCCAGGAGCTTACAGAATTACTTCACCAGTAAATGGACTTTTAGGAATAATTGCAACAGTATTTGCATTCTTTGCTATTAAAGAATTAAATGATGAAAAAGAAGATGATAGTGCAATAAAAAAATTCATAATTGTAGAAGCTATTTATTATGTAGTTAAATTCGTATTATCTTTCTTTACAATTTATATCTAAGATAATAATAAAAGACGCCAAAATAGGCGTTTTTTTATTTGACTTTTATTCGTTAACTAGTTATAATATTTACATGATAAAAAAGAAAGAAGAGGAAAAATATGGTTAATTTTAAAGAAGAAATTGCAGAAAAAGTAAAAAAAGCTATACAAATAGATAATATAGATGTATTAAGTTTTATAGAAAAACCAAAAGATGCAAATATGGGAGACTTTGCATTTCCATGTTTTAGACTTGCAAAAGAATTAAAAAAATCTCCACAAATAATTGCAGAGGAAATAAATGAAAAAATAGATATATTAGATTCAGATATTGAAAAAATGGAAGTAGTAGGGGGATATTTGAATTTTTATATAAAAAAAGATGTACTTGCTAAAGAAGTTGTAAAAGAAATAAGCAAGCAAGAAGAATTTGGAAAATCTGAAATTGGAAAAGGAAAAAATATAGTAATTGATTATTCACATCCTAATATTGCAAAGCCATTTCATATAGGTCATTTACGTTCAACGGTTATAGGAAGAGCGTTGTATAATATACATGAATATTTGGGATATAATGTGATAGGATTAAACTATCTAGGAGATTATGGAACGCAATTTGGAAAGATGATTGAAGGATATAAGAGATGGCAAAATGAATATAATATTGACGAGAATCCTATAGAAGAGTTAACTAAAATATATATAAGAATTAATGAACTTTGCAAAGAAGATGAAAATGTATTAGAAGAGTGTAGAAATAATTTTAAAAAGCTAGAAAATGGAGATTCATATTGTCTAGATTTATGGAACAAATTTAGAGAGTTAAGTTTAAAAGAATTTCAAAAAATATATGACTTATTAGGCGGAAGATTTGATTCATGGGATGGGGAAGCATTTATTGCACCTAAGGTTCCAGAAGTTATTGAAATTTTAGAAAAAACAGGAAAACTTATAGAATCACAAGGAGCGAAAGTTATATCATTAGAAGATAAAAAAATGCCACCTTGTATGATTATAAAATCAAATGGCTCAACGACATATGCTTCACGAGATTTAGCAGCAATACTGTATAGAGCAAGGACATATGACTTTGATAAATGTTTATATATTACATCATATGAGCAGGTTTTACATTTTAAACAAGTATTTGAAAGCGCTAAACTTTTAGGACTAAAAGAAAAATATATTAAAGGATTAGAACATGTTCCTTTTGGAATGGTACTTTTAAAAACTGGAAAAATGTCAACTAGAGAAGGAAATATGGTTAAATTAGAAGATTTATTAAAAGAGGCTGTATTACGAGCTAAAAATGTAATAGAAGAAAAAAATCCCAATTTAGAAAACAAAGAAAGTATTGCTCAAAAAGTTGGAATCGGTGCTGTCATTTTTAACGATTTATCAGCTGCAAGAATAAAAGATGAAATATTTGATTGGGATACAATTTTAAATTTCCAAGGAGAAACAGGACCATATATTCAATATACTTATGTTAGAACAAAAAGTATACTAGAAAAAATTGAAGCTATTCCGGTAGCAGAAAATATAGATGTAGAAGTTTTAGAAGATGAATATTCACAAGAAATTTTGAAGCTATTATATGATTTCCAAGACATATTAATTAATGTAATACAAAAGAGCGAACCATCTATACTTTCTCATTATTTAATAGATTTAGCAAAAGCATTTAGCAGTTTTTATAATGCAAATCGAATAATAGGAGAAGAAAAACGAATTGAAGAAGCAAGAGTGTATTTAACCTATTGTGTTGGTAAGGTACTAAAAACTGGAGCAGAATTATTAGGAATACAAATGCCAGATAAAATGTAAATCTAAGCAAAAGAGGGAGTATATCATGGATGTAAGAAAAATAAGAGCAGTTTTATTTATTTGTATTTTAATTATATTTGGAATAATATTTAAATTTTCATCTGAAAATTCAGCCAAATCAACTAATACAAGTAATAAAGTGATAGATACAATTGTAGATACACATCCTGTTACGAAAGACTTAAATGAGTATCAGAAGAGTATTGTAAAGAATACATTGATAACTCCAGTTAGAAAGTTAGCTCATTTTACAATTTATACATTATTAGGTGTATTTCTAATGTGCTTTGTTAATACATATGATACAAATATTCTAAAAAAAGTTTTAATAAGCCTAATTGTTGGAACGCTCTATTCTTGTAGTGACGAATTACACCAGTTATTTGTACCAGGTAGAAGTGGACAAATAACTGATGTAATAATAGACAGTGTTGGTGTGTTTACTGGAATACTACTTGTGATATTGCAAATGAAATTCGTAAATTGGATTAAAACATCTGCAAACAATATGTTAAAATATAAAAAACGAATATTAAAAATGTAGAATATTGAAGAATAAAGAAAATTAATAAAGATAGGGAGAAGTTTTATATGGTATCTTTGTATAAAGTTGCTCTCTATTTTAATTTTTATATAAATAATTCTCTTGAATTGTTTAATACAATTTTGTATAATAAAGTCATAAGTCAAAGAAAAATGTCATATTGTAACTTTTTATACATTACAGTAAAAATATCGAATAAAAAAAATTGTAGAGCATAAAAATGAAAAAACAAATGACTATACAGAAAAAAATATTTTATAAGATAGGAGAAAGAAAAGTGAAAAAAAGAAATAATTTTAAAAGAGTAATAAAAATTATGGCAGTTGTGCTAGTTATTATTGCTACAAGTTTTGTCTTTTGTGAATTTGGTGATAAAAGCAATGCAGATGCAGGATATCATTCAAGTTATAGTGGTGGACATTCTAGTAGTTCAAGTAGTCATAGTAGTTCAAGTAGTCATAGCAGCTCGAGTAGTCATAGCAGCTCAAGTAGTTCATCGGGAAGTTATTCAAGCAGTTCATCAACTACTGAAGATATAATTTTATCATTGGTTATATTTGTAATTGCAACTGCAATTATAATTATTGCATCAATAGCCTCATCAAATTCAAACAAAAATAGAAAAATCAATAATATTGGAGCATCTATAAAGAATAATGAGCAAGCAATTAATGAGATTAAGAAATATATACCTACATTTGATGTAAATCAATTCTTATTAAATGGATATGGTATTTTTGTAAGAATAGAAGAAGCATGGATGAATTTTGATCTAGAAAAAGTAAGAGATTGTATTACAGATGAAATGTTTAATATGTATGAATCTCAATTAACAAGCATGGAAATGAATGGCGAACAAAATATAATGAGAGATTTTAAATTAATTAACAGTGCTATAACACAAGCAAGTAAACAAAATAATATGCTTCAAGTAAAAGCAAGATATACGATTGAATTTTATGATTATATTATTAATAGAAATACAAAAGCAGTTGTAAGAGGAAATAGCAATAGAAAGATAAGAATGGTATACGAATTTACATTTATTAAAGACATTGAAAATAAAAAATTAGATAAATGTCCAAATTGCGGAGCTGAAATAAATATAAATTCAGCAGGAATATGCGAATATTGTAATTCAAAATTAGTAGATGATAGTAAAGATTGGGTAATGTCTAAGAAAGTTTCATTACTTCAACAATAAATAATAAAGGAGGGGTGTTTTACCATATTTATTGGTAAATAAAAATTATGCAAGAATTATTACAAAATTTATTAAAAGAAGATAAAGATTTTACAGAAGCAAAATTTAAAGCAAAAGCTGACAACATTTTCATTCAACTTTATACTGCTGTTATGAAACAAGATCTAACAAGAGTAAAGCATTTTCTTTCAGATGATTTGTATAAGAAATTTGAAGAAAAAGTTAGACTATTAAATGAAAGAAATGTAATACAGATTTATGGAGAATTAAATGTATCTGAAACCAGAATTACACAAATTTCAGAAAACGAAGACAACTTTGAAATAGAAGTAAATTTGCTTACAAAATATCTAGACTATCAAATTGATAAGCAGACTAAAAAAATAGTTAGTGGTGATAATGAAGTAAGAACTGAAAAAGTTATGAGACTATTATTTACAAAAACAAAAATGGCAAAATCACTAGGAGTAGCAAGAAAATGTCAGTCTTGCGGTGCAAATATTGATTTAAATATGGATGGAAGGTGTGCATATTGTGGAACCATTTTTAAACTTGAAAGATATGATTGGATTTTGAAAAATATTTTATAGAGATTGGAGAAAAAGATGAAAAAAAGTAATAGTTTTAGAAAGGCAATAAAAATTATAACAGTTATTTTAATTATTTTTGCAACAAGTTTTGTATTTTGTGAGTTGGAAGATAAAAGTAATGCAGACGCGGGATATCATTCAAGTTATAGCGGTGGAAAATCAAGCAGTTCATCGAAAAGTAAATCATCAAGCGGTTCATCGAAAAGTAAATCATCAAGCAGTTCATCGAAAAGTAAATCATCAAGCAGTTCATCGAAAAGTAAATCATCAAGCAGTTCATCAAAAAGAAGGTCGTCTAGTAGTTCTTCGAGTAGGAGTTCCTCTGGCAAAACAGCAAGCTCGAGAGGGTCAATTTTAGCATTATTGGTGGGTAGTATTATGTCTATCATTATGCCAGCTATTATCATAATAGTTGTAATTGCCTTAAGTAAGAACAAAAAATTAAAAAATAATAATAGAATAGTAGTAACCAATAATGAGCAAGCAATTAATGAGATTAAAAAATATATTCCTTCATTTGATGCGAATAAATTCTTATTAAATGGATATGGCATTTTTGTAAGAATAGAAGAAGCATGGATGAATTTCGATCTAGAAAAAGTAAGAGATTGTATTACAGATGAAATGTTTAATATGTATGAATCTCAATTAACAAGCATGGAAATGAATGGTGAACAAAATATAATGAAAGACTTTAAATTGATTAATAGTGCTGTAACTCAAGCAAGCAAACAAAACAACATGCTTCAAGTAAAGGCGAGATATACGGTTGAATTTTATGATTATATTATCAATAGAAGTACAAAAGCAGTTGTAAGAGGAAATAGCAATAGAAAGATGAGAATGGTATATGAATTTACATTTATTAGAGATATCGAAAACAAAAAATTAGATAAATGTCCAAATTGTGGAGCCGAGATAAATATAAATTCTGCAGGAATATGTAAATACTGTAACTCAAAATTAGTGGATGATAGTAAAGATTGGGTAATGTCTAAGAAAGTTTCGTTACTTCAACAATAATCTTAAAAAGAGATTTTAATATAAAACTATTAAAGTCTCTTTTTTATTTGCTATATAAAATAACAACAAAAACTATTTAAAAAGAATATAAACTGTGCTAGAATAAAAAAAGACGAAAAATGTCGAAAAAAATATCAAACTAATGATGGGAGAGAAAGTGATGAAACAAGAAAAAACAGAAAAAAGACAATTTACAGTATTCGGTTTTACAATCTGGAGGCTTATGGCATATTTCATTATATATAGTATTTTAGGTTATATAGTTGAAACATTATTTGGATTAGTAACAAAGGGAGTATTAGAAAGTAGAAAAAGTTTTTTATATGGTCCGTTTTGCGCAATTTATGGCTTGGGAGCAGTTGTTGTTATATTAGGATTACAAAAATTTAAAAAAAATAATTATACTTTATTCTTTGGCGGTATATTAATTGGATCAGTTGTGGAGTATGCAATTAGTGCTATTGGAGAATTAATATTTCATATTAAGTGGTGGGACTATTCTGGTATGCCATTTAATATAAATGGTAGAATTTGTTTAGCATTTTCATTTTTTTGGGGAGTACTTGCAATTTATTTAATGGGACATTTGCAACCTAAAATAGAGAAACTTTTAAACAAAATTCCAGAAAAAACATTTAAGATTGTTACCGTTGTAGGTGTTGTTGTTATGCTTTTAGACTTTATAGTGACAGGTTTTGCTCTTCAGATATTCTTTACAAGACTTGTTAGAAATTATAACTTAGAATTGAAAGATATGGACAAATATATTGTAAAGGAAAACCAAATATATGATAATCCAACAGTAAGAGAAATAACAGACAAATATTTTTCAGACGAGAAAATGCTAAAAACATTTCCAAATATAAAAGTTACAAAAAAAGATGGTCAAATAGTTTATATATGTGATATTCTAAAAGATATACAACCTTACTATGTTAGAATTTTCACACCAAAACTTGGAATAAAAGATGGTGATATAATACGAGTAAATGCAAATGAATAGCATAAAATGAAAACATTATAAAAATAGTTAAAAAGTATGTCACAAATCCTGAAGAAATTTAATAAAATTATCAGTAAAGAACAGATAAACGATTGACTATTGAAAAATCAAAATGTATAATACAAAATAGCATGAATAATACATTAAAAATTAGTATTTACTATGCAAAAATTAATATATTTTATAAATTTTTGCATTATGGAAGGATGGTTTAATTATGAGAAAATATTTTGGAACAGATGGAATAAGGAGAATTGCAAATACAGAACTTTCTCCAGAATTGGTTTATAAAGTTGCAAAAGCAGGTGCATATGTATTATCAAAACATACAGACCACGCACCAACAATTTTAATAGGTAGAGATACAAGAATCTCTGGTTCTTTAATTGAAAGTGCAATGGTTGCTGGCTTTTTAAGTTATGGTGCAAATGTAAAAATATTAGGCGTAATTCCTACACCAGCAGTTGCATACCTAACAAGAAGATTTAAAGCAGATGCAAGTGTTGTAATTTCTGCATCACATAATACATATGAGTTTAATGGAATAAAATATTTTAGTAATAAAGGAATGAAAATTCCAGATGATTTAGAAGAAGAAATTGAAAATGTAATGGATTCAGGAAAAATTACAGAGCTTACAGCAATAAATGATAAAATTGGTGTTTCAGAAGACCGCACAGATTTACTTGATGAATATGTATATTTCTTTAGAAAGAATTTTGAAGAAGAATTAGAAGTTTTAGACAAAGAAAATTTTACAATTGCAGTAGATACAGCAAATGGTGCAACTTCTGTTGTAGCAGAAAAAGTGTTTAAAGTATTAGGAATTAATTATCATATTATTAATAATACTCCAGATGGAATTAATATTAATGCCAACTGTGGTTCAACACACCTAGAGGGGTTAAAGAAATTTGTATTAAAAAATAAATGCAATTTAGGTGTAGCATATGATGGTGATGGAGATAGATGTTTACTTGTAGATGAAAAAGGAAATGAAATAGATGGAGATAAGATTTTAGCAGTTATTTCTAATCGATTAAAGCAAAAAGGAAAACTAAAAAAAGATACAATAGTTGCAACTGTAATGAGCAATTTAGGATTAAAGAAATATGCTCAAAATAATAATCTAAACTTAGTACAAACAAAAGTTGGAGATAGATATGTACTAGAAGAAATGATGAAAAATGGGTATAATCTTGGTGGAGAGCAATCAGGACATATTATATTTCTTGATTATAATCCAACAGGTGATGGAATATTAACATCACTTATGTTCATTCAAAGTTTATTAGAAAATCAATGCTCTGCTTCAGAGCTATGTAATATTATAAAACTATATCCACAAGTATTAGTAAATGCTAAAGTATCTAGTGATAAAAAATATGAATATGATAAAGATGAAATAATAGCAAAAAATATTAAATTATTAGAAGAAGAATTTTCAGGAAACGGAAGAGTATTAATAAGAGCTTCAGGAACAGAGCCACTTGTTCGTGTAATGATTGAAGGTGAAAATCAAGAGTATATTAAGAAAAAAGCTGAAGAATTAGCAAAAATTATTGAAGATAGATTAAAATAAATCTAAATATTTAAAACTATAGAAAGAGGGAATAAAGAATATGGATAAAAAGACATTTTATATAACAACACCAATATATTATCCAAGCGGAAAGTTCCACATTGGAACAGCCTATACAACAACACTTGCAGATACAATAAAAAGATATAAAAAAATGAGAGGGTATGATGCTTATCTTTTAACAGGACTTGACGAGCATGGTCAAAAAGTTCAAACAGTAGCCGAAAATAGAGGACTTACTCCTAAAGCTCATGTTGATGAAATGGCCAAAGAAGCAAAAAAATTATGGTCTTTAATGGAAATTGATTATGACCAATTTATTCGAACAACAGATGAAAAACACGAAGAAGTTGTAAGCAAGGTTGTTGAAAAATTTGTTGCAAACGGAGATATATATAAAGGAAAATATGAAGGATGGTATTGCATGCCATGTGAAACATATTTTACTAAAAGTCAATTAGTAGATGGAAAATGCCCAGATTGTGGTAGAGAAGTTAAAAAAATGCAAGAAGATTGTTACTTCTTTAATATGAAAAAATATGAAGATAGGCTTATAAAATTCTATGAAGAAAATCCTCATTTTATAGAACCAGAATTTAGAAGAAACGAAATATTTAGTAATTTCATAAAGCCAGGCTTAGAGGATTTATGTATTAGTCGTACTACTTTTGATTGGGGAATAAAAATGAAAAATGATCCAAAACATGTTTTATATGTTTGGGTAGATGCACTTACAAATTATATTTCAGCACTTGGATATCTAACAGATGATGATTCTTTATTTAGAAAATATTGGCCTGCAGACTTGCATATTGTTGCAAAAGATATCATACGTTTCCATGGAATATATTGGCCAATTTTCCTAATGGCTCTAGGTTTGGAATTACCTAAAAAAATATATGCACACGGATATATTGTTATGAAAGATGGAAAAATGTCAAAGTCAAAAGGAAATGTTATATATCCGGAAGATTTAATAGGAAGATATGGATTAGATGCAACTAAATATTATTTATTAAGAGAAATGTCATTTGGACAAGACTCTGTATTTACACCAGAAGTTTTTGTTGAAAGATATAATTTTGATTTGTGCAATGATTTGGGAAATCTACTAAATAGAACAATTGGAATGATAAATAAGTACTTTGATGGCGTTATTTCATCTAAGGAAATAGTAAAAACAGAATATGATTCTGTATTAGAAGAATTTACACAAGATAAGATAAAAGAAGTTGAAAAAAATATGGATAGTTACCATATTAGCAATGCGATTGCTGAAATTTGGTCTATTATTGCAAGAACTAATAAATATATAGATGAAACAGAGCCTTGGAAGCTTTCAAAAGAAGAAGAAAGCAGCTTAAAACTTAAATCTGTAATGTATCATCTTGTTGAAAATTTAAGAAAAATCGCTATCTTAATAAGACCATTCATGCAGGATACATCAAATCGAATTTTAAGCCAACTAGGAATTGAAAACGAAAACTTAAAAACTTGGGAGAGCTTACATGATTATAAAGAATATGAAGATAATTTAAAAGTAATAAATAAAGGAGAACCTTTATTTATTAGATTAGAAAAAGATGAAGAAATTGACTGGATAAAAGAAAAAATGAAAAAGTAAGGTGAAAAAGATGGGAAAAATATTTGTTATAGATGGAACAGATGGAAGTGGCAAACAAACTCAATTTATGAAATTACAAGAAAGATTAACCAAAGAAAACATAAATTATAAAACAGTAAGTTTTCCAAATTATGATAGTCCATCATCTTCGCTTGTAAAAATGTATTTATCTGGCGAATTTGGAACAGATGCAAAAAAAATTAGTCCATATATTGCTTCTACTTTTTATGCAGCAGATAGATACGCAACTTATAAAAAAGACCTAGAAGAATATTACAATAATGGTGGAATAATTTTAGCAGACAGATATACAACAGCTAATATGGTTCATCAAGCAGGAAAAATATATAACAAGGAAGAAAGAGAAAAGTTTTTAAATTGGCTTTGGGACTATGAGTTTAATTTATATGGTTTACCAATTCCAAATGAGGTATTCTTTTTGAAAATGCCACCAGAAAAAAGCCTAGAATTAATTAAAGATAGAGAAAATAAATTTACACATAATGCCCAAAAAGACATTCATGAAAGTGACGAAAAGCACATAATAGATTCGTATAATGCCGCATGTGATGTAGCAATCAAATACAATTGGTACACAATAGAATGTATAAAAGAGGGTTCTCTAAGAACTATAGAAGATATTCATGAAGAAATATTTAAGGAAATACAAAAACATTGTTATATGAATTAAAATATAAAAAAGCTAAAATGTACAAAAAAATCATATAAAAGTATATTTTTCCTTTGAAATATGATATAATAAAAAGCGTGCTAAAAAATTGAATGGAGGTTATAGAAATATTATGATAGAAAAAAGAAAAGTAGTGTTAGTAGGAACAGGTTTTGTTGGAATGAGCATGGCATATTCATTATTAAATCAAGGAGGAATAAATGAGCTTGTTTTAATAGATGTATTAAAAGACAAAGCAGTCGGAGAAGCAATGGATTTATCACATGGAGTACCATGTGCTCCAGCTAAAATTGATATTAAGGCAGGAGATTACGACGAATGTAAAGATGCTGATATAGTTGTTATTACTGCAGGACTTGCACAAAAACCAGGACAAACAAGATTAGACTTAGCTAAAACAAATGCAAAAATTATGAAAGATATTACACAAAGCGTAGTAAGCAGTGGATTCAATGGAATATTTGTTATTGCAAGTAATCCAGTAGATTTAATGACATATGTTGTACAAAAGGTATCTGGTTTTCCAAAAAGTAAAGTAATTGGATCTGGAACTGTTTTAGATACAGCAAGACTTAGATATTTACTTGGTGAACATTTAGAAGTATCTAGCAAAAATGTACATGCATATATAATGGGAGAACATGGAGATTCTTCATTTGTTCCATGGTCACATAGCTACATTGGTTGTAAAAGCCTAATAAAAATTATTAAACAAAGAAATGAAGATTTAAAAATATTAGATGAAATTTATACAAATGTACAACAAGCAGCATATGAAATAATTAACCGTAAAAAAGCTACTTATTATGGAATAGGCTTAGGTTTAACAAGAATTATAAAAGCTATTTTAAATAATGAAAATGAAATTTTGACAATATCTACTTATTTAGATGGCGAATATGATCAAAAAGGCATATTTATAGGAGTACCAGCAATAGTTAATTCAAATGGTGTAAAAGAAATATTAGAATTAAATTTAGAAGATGCTGAAAAGGAAAAGTTTAACAACAGTTGCAATATACTAAGAGGTATGTTAAAAGAAATAGAAGAAAATAACTAAATAAAATATATAAGATACAGTATAAAAAATATTGTATCTTTTTCTTGGCTATGCGAAAATCTTAAAAATTAAATATGTACTGAACATTAAAATTTTATTTTTATAAGGGATAGATTTTTTAAAAATAACATGATATAATTCAAAAGATTAAGAAAGGAAAATAACATGTTAAGAGAATTAAGAGAAAAAGACATAGATGATGTAATGAAATTATGGCGTGACGGCAATTACAAGGCCCATAATTTTATACCAAATGAATATTGGTCTAATAATTATAATAAAGTTCAAAATGAATATTTGCGAAAATCAGACACAATAGTGTATGAAGAAGACGGAAAAATAAAAGCATTTATTAGTGTTACAAACGATGGATATATAGGAGCATTATTCGTGTCTGAAGAAATACAAAGAGAAGGAATAGGCAAAATATTAGTAAATTCTGCAAAAGAAAAATATGAAAAGTTAAGCCTAAGAGTATTCGAAAAAAATATAAATGCTACATTATTTTACAAAGCAATGGGATTTAAAAAAGTAAAATCACAAATAGATGAAGCAACTTCAGAAAAAGAGTATATTATGGAATGGAACAAATCAGATAATGAAAAAGTAAGTTTTATTTATTTTGATAAAAGTATTCCAGATGAAATTATTAGTCAGTACAATAAGGATACAATGCTACAAATAAACTGTATTAACTTATATAATGAAAATCAAAGCAGTGTGGCAAAGAATGTTGATATAAGTAAATATATTGCAAGAGGAAAAGAAAAATGTAAAATAATAGACCATATTGCTATAATTGCAGCATTAAATAGCGCTTTTAAACATAAAAATTGTATTTTATATATTAATTATCAAAATGATTATGAAATCTTATGCAACATTATAAAAGATTATGTTACAGTAAAAAAAATAAATTTAGTAGTTGCAATACAAAAACCATTTTTAATTGAAGGAAATAAAAAAGCAAGACAAATGCAGATTATTGAGAAGCAATATAATATGTTCCCAATTTATAAATGTAATTATGATGCTAAAAGTATGAAGCTATCTTTTAAAGAGTCTTTTGCAAAAAGAGATGAAGAATTTATAAAAGAAATAAAATTAATTGCAGAAAATATGTTACAAAAGAAATAAAAGTCAAATTTTGTATTGAATAAATATTATATTTTAGTATATAATTTATATGTAAATTTTTATAAAAAGGAGAGTGCAAAAGATGATGAATAGGAAAGTTAAAGTTGTACAATTTGGTACAGGAAAAATGTCAGTGTATACAATGCGTTATGTATACGAAAAGGGCGGAGAAATTGTTGGAGCAGTTGATGTAAATCCAGCTGTAGTAGGCAAAGATATTGGAGAACTTATAGGAACAGAAAGTAAAAATGTTAAAGTTACTGCCTTAGAAAATGCAGAAGAAATGTTAAAACAAGTTAAACCAGATATTGCAATTGTAACAACTATGAGTTTATTAAAGGATATCAAAGATTCATTTATGCTATGTGCTAGACTTGGAATTAATGCTATTTCAACATGTGAAGAAGCTTTCTTCCCATGGAATTCAAATCCAACTATTACAAAAGAAATTGATGATTTAGCAAAGAAAAATGGTTGCACAATATCAGGAAGTGGTTATCAAGACATTTATTGGGGACAACTAATTTCAAGCATCGCAGGCTCTACACAAACAATAAAGAAAATAAAAGGAAGCTCAAGTTATAATGTTGAAGATTACGGAATTGCTTTAGCAAAAGCTCACGGAGCAGGTTTAAGCTTAGAAGACTTTGATAAAGAAATAGCTTCAATAGACAGAATGACTGATGAAGAAAGACAAAAACTAATCAATTCTGGGGAATATTTACCATCATATATGTGGAATGTTAATGGTTGGTTATGTTCTAAACTTGGACTAACTGTAACTTCTCAAACTCAAAAGTGCATACCTCAAACATATAAAGAAGACATAGTATCTTCTACATTGGAAACAACTGTAAAAGCAGGAGATGCAACAGGTATGAGTGCAGTTGTTACAACAAATACAAAAGAGGGAATTGTAATAGAAAGCGAATGCATAGGAAAAGTATATTCTAAAGAAGATTACGACAAAAACGAATGGACAATTGAAGGAGAACCAAATACAACAATAGTTGTAGCAAGACCAGCAACTGTTGAACTTACATGTGCAACTATTGTAAATAGAATACCAGATGTTATAAATGCTGAACCTGGATATATTACAACAGAGAAAATGGGTGATTTAAACTATAGAACTAAACCATTAAATGAATATGTAAATGATTAATAACTCTTAAATGGTAAAATATAAATCGGCAATTAATATTATAACTATTCAGACTATATAATCTAATATCAATAATTAAAAGCAAGAATATCAAAACTTTTGTTTGACATTCTTGCCTTTTTATGATAAAATAAACGAAAATATTTTTGGTAGGGGGAATATGAATGGGAAAAAAGGAATTTGAAGATTTAAATAAAAGGGAAAAAGCTATTTTAAAATTTATCGAAAAACAAATAAAACTAAAAAGCTATCCACCATCTGTAAGGGAAATCGGAAAAGCAGTGGGCTTAAAGTCAACTGCAACAGTGCATGGATATTTAGCTAAATTAGAAGAAAAAGGTTATATAAAAAAAGAATCACAAAAAGGTAGAGCATTAAGAGTTATAAAAGGAACTTCAAAAGAAGATGCACAAGAAGAAATTACACAAACAAAGCAAGTGTATACAAGTAGAGAAATGGTAGATGTACCAGTAGTTGGAAAAATAACAGCCGGAGCACCAATACTTGCCGTAGAAAATATAACAGACACTTTCCCAATTCCAATAGATTTTGTCGGAAATAGTGAAAGCTTTATGCTTGTAGTAAGTGGAGAAAGCATGATAGAAGCTGGAATATTAGATGGAGACTATATTTTAGTAAAAAAACAAAATACAGCTTCAAATGGTGAAATTGTAGTTGCATTAATAGAAGATGAAGCAACTGTAAAGACATTTTATAAAGAAAAAGGACATATTAGACTACAACCTGAAAACAGTACAATGGATCCTATAATAGTTCCAGATTGCCAAATCTTGGGCAAGGTTGCAGGAGTATTTAGAAAAATGTAAAGAAATGGAGTAATTAGTATGGCTAGAATGAAAACATTTTTAATATATCTAATATTAATTGTAGCAACATACTTCTTTGTAGATTTTGCATCATTTGCATATGTAAAAACAACATATGAAGATTTGAGAGTATCTTCAATAGAAGTATCAAATCCAAAAGTAAAAATAACAGAATCAAAAGCTACATATATTAATGGATATATAAAAGGAACATTATTGAATAATGAAGAACAAATGATAACAAATAGATATGTAAAATTTGAATTCTTTTCAGAGAGAAATACTTCATTAGGAAAAAAATATGTAAAGATTGAAAAGCTAGCTCCAAATGAGGAAAAAAATTTTGAAATCCAATTTAATTTAGAAGGTGTAGCAAGTTATAAAGTCACGTTGGCAGATGAAGGAGAAAGTATATCTGAAGAAGATCTACAATTAGACCAAAAAACAAAAGGACTTTTATTAATTACAACTTTAATATTGCTATATATATAATAACAAAAGGTGCAAATATAAACAGTTTGCACTTTTTGTATATATTAAGAAAAAATATTTGCTATTTTTTAAAAAAAGTAATATAATTGTAATAAAATTGAAATGATAATGTAATAGAATAGTAAGAAAGGAAGATGCAAATGTTCAGTTGGGGTCAAGATATAGGAATTGATTTAGGAACAGCTACAGTAATAGCTTATGTAAAGGGAAAAGGTATAGTTTTAAGAGAGCCTTCTGTTGTTGCAGTAGATAGCAATACAAATGAAGTTTTGGCAGTTGGAAAAGATGCAAGAAGAATGTTAGGAAGAACTCCAGGAAATATTGTAGCTACAAGACCATTAAGAGATGGAGTAATATCAAATTATACTGTAACAGAAAAAATGCTTAAATACTTTATAAATAAAGTATGTGGTAGATTTGTATTTGCACCTAGAATAATGATTTGTATACCATCACAAGTAACAGAAGTTGAAAAAAAGGCAGTAATAGATGCTGCAACACAAGCGGGAGCGAGAAGAGTATATCTAATAGAAGAACCAATTGCAGCAGCAATTGGAGCTGGAATTGATATATCAAAACCATGTGGAAATATGGTTGTAGATATAGGTGGAGGTACAACTGATATTGCAGTCATTTCATTAGGTGGTTCTGTTGTAAATACATCATTAAAAGTTGCAGGAGATAAATTTGACGAAGCAATTATCAAATATATAAAAAAGAAACATAATGTTATGATTGGGGAAAGAACAGCAGAAGACCTAAAAATAAATATAGGATGTGTTTATCCTAAAATACAAGATTCAGAAATGGATATAAGAGGAAGAGACTTAATTACTGGACTTCCAAAAACTATAACAATATATTCTAGTGAAATGTTAGAAGCTTTAATAGAACCTGCACTTATGATTGTTGATGCTGTACATTCAGTTTTAGAAAAAACCCCACCAGAACTTGCAGCAGATATTAGTGACAAAGGTATATATATGACAGGTGGAGGCTGTTTGGTCGATGGACTAGATAAATTATTACAAGAAAAAACAGGTATCAATGTTATGATTGCTCAAGATACAGTATCTTGTGTTGCTTTAGGAACTGGAAAAGCCTTAGATAACTTAGATGCACTTGAAGGAAAAAGAAGAAAATAAAAAAGAGATTGTTTATGGACATTATAAAATACAAAAAGATAAAGCGACTCTAAATAATTTAATAAAAATCATGCTATAAAATTATTAAATGTTATATTAAAAATTAAAAATAGGAGTGAATAATAAACTATGAGAATATTAAGAGAATTTAAAATACCAGACTTTAAATTTCCAAAATTTAAAATGAAAGAAGCATCAGAAATTGATGAAGTAAATGTAGATTATGAAAAAATAAAACAAGCACATGAAAGTAAGAGTAAAAAAGAAGTTAAAAATTATACACCAACAACATATAAAACAGTAAAAGAAATTTTTAATCATTCCATGAAAGAATATGCAAAAGAGGATTTTATATTAGAAAAATTTAGTCCAAAAGCAAATTTTACAACAATCACTTTTGAAGAATTTGGAAATGATGTTAATGCTTTAGGAACAGGTTTAATAAAAAAATTAAACTTAAGGAATTCTAGAATAATAATTATTGGTGAAAACACATATCATTGGTACGTTTCTTATATGGCAATGCTTTGCGGAGTTGGAATTGCGGTTCCTGTTGATAAAGAATTACCAGAAAATGAAATTATAAATGTAGTAAAAAGATCTAAAGCAGATGCAATAATCTTTTCTACTAAGAAAAAAGATGTTATTAAAAAAATACAAGATATGTTACCAGAAGTAAAATACTTTATTCAAATGAACTGTGATGATAAGTTAAATGGAAGAAATATTGGAATAAATGAAGTAATAAAATCAGGAAAAGAAATATTAGCTTCAGGGGATACAGAATTTATGAAAATTGAAATCGATCCAGAAGAATTCAAAGTGTTAATCTTTACATCAGGAACAACTTCAAATTCAAAAGGTGTAATGATATGTAATAGAAATTTAGCAGAAAATATAAATGCAGTATCTGCATATGTTAAATTAACAACAGAAGATAGATTAATGTCTATTTTACCATTGCATCATACATATGAATCTACAATCGGCTTTTTACTACCAATGGCAACAGGCTCTTCTATTGCCGTATGTCAAGGTTTAAAATATATTGTTCCAAACTTAAAAGAAACAAATCCTACTGCAATATTAACAGTACCGTTGTTAGTAGAAAATTTACATAAAAAGATTAATGATAATATTAGAAAGAGCAAGAAAGATGGCTTAGTTAACTCAATGATTCATGTAACAAATGCATTAAAAACAGTTGGCGTGGATATTAAAAGAAAGGTATTTAACGAAATTTACGAAAACCTTGGTGGTAAAATTAGAATTATAGTTTCTGCAGCTGCACCAATTGACCCAAAAATTGGAAAATGGTTAGAAGATGTTGGAATCTTATTCCTACAAGGATATGGTTTAACTGAAACTGCACCAATTTCAGCTCTTACACCAGAATTTAAACCAAAAATAGGTTCAGCAGGAAAGCCAGTTATTTGTGCTGAAATAAAGATTGATTCACCAAATGAAAAAGGTGAAGGAGAAGTTTTAATTAAAAGTTCTACATTAATGTTAGGATATTATGAGGATGAGGAATCAACTAATGAAGCAATAAAAGACGGATGGTTTCATTCAGGAGATATTGGATATCTAGATGATGAAGGATATTTATATATTACAGGTAGATGCAAAAATGTAATTGTTACTCAAAATGGTAAAAATATTTATCCAGAAGAAATCGAGTTATTATTATCAAAAATACCAGAAATTTCAGAATGCATGGTTTATGGAAAAAAAGAGGAAGGAAAAAACGACAAAGAATTGATAATTACAGCTAAAGTTATTCCAAACTATGATGAAATTGAAACAAGACATGGAAAAGGTTTATCAGAAGAACAAATTCATAAGATTATTTGGGATGAAATAAAGAATGTAAATAAACAATTAACATCATATAAAGCCGTTAAAAAGTTAGAAATTAAAAAAGATGAATTCGAAAAAACAACTACTATGAAAATTAAAAGATATAAAGAAATAAAAAATGGGTAAAATAGTAAAAGCATATTATTAAACTAAAAATACATTGTAATAAAAATGCAATAAAAATGTAATAAAATCGAAATATAAAATTTAATAAATCCTCTTGTAGTTTTTTGGGGAACAGTGTATAATAAGTACTATAAGATTGCACAGAAGATAAGGGGGGAAAAGTTTACATGTCTAAATCTGGTGTAGTAAACGTAAGAATGGTTATAACTGAAGAGAAAGTTCTATCAAATATTGAAAAAGTACAAAAATTAATAAATCCAAAAGCAAAAAAGCAAATTGTACAATTTGAAGAAGATACGACTTTTAAAGATTTAGTTCAATCAATTA
>USCV01000012.1 GCA_900553225.1 uncultured Clostridium sp.
TAGGGTTTAATTAATATAAAATTCTAAATATAAAAGATTGCAATCTTTTATATTACATCATAAAGAATTAACTTTATGTATAAAAAATAAAGCCTGATATAAATGTAAAACTTTATAAAGGCTTTATTTTTTATACATATTTTAATGTGCTGATGAACTTATATCTTCTTGCAAAGTAACTTTAACAACACTACCTTCTTCAACTGACGTTCCGGCTGTAGGGTCTTGTGAAATTACTTTACCATTACCTGTATATTGAATATTTAAGGTTTTAGATGCTAGTGCATTTTTAGCTTGTGATAATGTCATACCTTTTAGGTCTGGAACTGTAGAAGATATCCTTGCATCACTACCAGCTGCATATATTTTAACAATTGAGCCATTTGAAAGTGATGTACCAGGCTTTGGCACTTGATCTGACACTATTTTGCTTTGGTCACCAGAAATACTTACATTTAATCCGGCATTTTCTAATATTTTTTTTGCTTCAGATGCTGTTTTGTTTCGAACGTCTGGAAGTGAAATACTATTATCGGATTTTGAGGTATCGGTACTATTATCTTCATCGTTAGATGGAATTCCTAAGTATGGTAATATTTCAGATAAAACCTGTGATACAACAGGAGCACATATTTGACCACCATAAAAGCTTTTTCCGTTTGGGTCATATAATGTTAACAGAGCAACTACTTTTGTGTTTTGAACAGGAGCAATTGCAACAAATGATGATACATATCCATCATTTGTACTACCAGGGGAAGGCTCAGATGTACCTGTTTTTCCACCAATAGAGTAGCCTTTTACTTGACCGAATTTTCCTCCACCTTCTGTAACAACAGATTCCATGATATTAACCATCTTTTGAGAAGTTTCTTTTGATATTACATGCCTTACTTCAACCGGATTAATAGTCGTTTTTATATTGGTATCAGGATTTTCCACTGATTTTACAATTCTTGGTTGCATTAAAACACCATTGTTTGCAATTGCTGAAACAGCAGAAATCAATTGAATAGGTGTAATTGTAAAACGCTGACCAAATGATGCTGTTGCAAGTTCTACAGGGCCAACTTTATTAAAATATATTCCTGTAACTTCACCAGAAGTTGCTATTCCAGTTTTAGTAAATAATCCGAATGCATTCATATATTTATACAAATTATCTGCTCCAAGACGTTTACCAAGTTGAATTAGAGCGGGGTTACATGAATTTTCTAATGCTTGTCTTAAGGTTTGCTTTCCGTGTCGAGAACTTGTACAACGAATTATTTGACCACTTACATCTTCATATCCGTTACATGTGAAATCATTTAAAGTATCTGTTTTAACAATACCCTCTTCTAATGAGGCAGAAGCTGTTATTAATTTAAAAGTTGAACCAGGTTCATATGTATCTGAAACAGATTTGTTTCTCCACATTTTTTGAAGACTATTATTTTTTTCTGTATCTGATAATTTATCCCATGTAGAAGATAAAGATTCGTTTGGCTCAAATGGAGTATTTAAGTTATAATCAGGATATGTTGCCATGGCTAATATATCACCATTTGATGGATCCATAATTATCATATTTCCACCACGACCACATTTATTTTCTGTTACAGCTTGTTTTAAATATTTTTCTACAATTGTCTGAATATTTAAATCTATTGTAAGTGTTATGTTGCTACCATTTTCTGCAGCTATATATTGTTCATTTTTATCTGGAATAATAGATTGAGCTGCATCTTTAGTTGTAACAATTTTACCGGGAGTACCAGATAATACACTATCCCAATAATATTCTATTCCTTCGAGTCCTTGATTATCGCTTCCACAAAATCCTATTAGATTTGAAGCTAGGTTGTTATAAGGGTATGAACGTTTTGTATCTGAATCTATGTTTATTCCGGAATAAGTTTCATTATCTTTCATCCAAGATTTCAATTTATTTACTTTCTCTTCTTCTACCTTTTTTGCAATTGTTTCAACAGATTTTTCACTATTTACTTTATTTAGAGTTTCTTCATAATCTAGTTCAAAAATTTCAGATAAAGCTTTAGCAACTTTTTCCTTCAAGTTTTTAGTTTTTTCATCACTGCTTTCATCTTTAATTTTACTAGGATTTATTGAAATAGTATCAACTTTTGAACTTATTGCAAGTTGATTTCCACAAGAATCATATATAGTTCCTCTTTTAGTGCTTATTACTTGTGTTGTTACTAGTTGTTTATATGCTTGCTCTTTTAAATAAGAAGATTTTACAGTTTGAAGATAAAATATTCTAATTAACAGCATAATTAGAACTATTATAATAAATATAAGAAATATTTTATATTTTTTTTGAGAATTATTTGTCATTGTTTCTTTTTTCATTTTTTATTTCACCAACTTTTTCTTTTGATAATGATATTTTATATGAAAAATAAATAAAAAGCAATATAATTGTTAAAAAAGTGTTATCATTCAACTCATAGAGAGATTAATTATTATTTTTATAGAATATAATTAAAATGAGAGAGGTTTCAAGGTGAATTATTAAGAAAAAACATAGTTTACAATACTAACGTCTATTGAAGTATTAGAAACAAAAAATTGTAAAAATATATGAATAAAGTATTGACTTTAATTACAATATTTGGTAAAATTACTCTAAATTTATTTCAAAACAATTAATTTCGAAAATTTTTATTCATTATAAATTTATTCAGAGAAAATATCAAAAAGATATTAAAATACCATGTTTTAGGAGAATGTATATGTTATCAATAGTTAAAAGTATAGCACTTCAAGGTTTAGAAGGCTTTTTAATTGACGTGCAAGTAAATATCACAGCTGGACTTCCGTATTGGGAAGTTGTTGGACTTCCAGATGCATGCGTAAAGGAATCTAAAGAAAGGGTTAGAATTGCAATTCAGAATTCTGGATTTGAAATTAAAAGTAAAAGAGTAATTGTAAATCTTGCACCTGCAATGAAGAAAAAAGAGGGCTCAAGACTTGATTTGCCTATTGCAATTGGAATTTTAGCTTCTACTGGAATCTTAAAAAACATTAATTTTGAAGATGCTATTTTCATTGGAGAATTATCTTTAGATGGAAAAATAAACAAAGTAAATGGTGTATTGCCAATATGCATTGAAGCCTTTAGACTAGGTATTAAAAAAGTTTTTTTGCCAATAGAGAATCTAGAAGAAGCAAGTTTAGTAAAAGAATTAGATTTATATGCAGAAGAAAATTTAAAAGAACTGGTAGATTTTTTAAATGGTAAAAAAGAAAAAAGAACTATTAAAATTATACCTTCACATTGCAAAGAAACAAATAATAAGTTAGATTTTTCAGATGTTAAAGGGCAACAAAACGTAAAAAGAGCAATAGAAGTTGCAGCAAGTGGAGGACATAATATTCTTCTTACTGGGATACCAGGTTCTCGGTAAAACAATGATGGCACAAAGAATACCTACTATATTACCAGAATTAACACTAGAGGAATCCTTAGAAGTTACTAAAATTCATAGTATTGTTGGAATGCTTAATGAAACTAGTCCAATTATTAAGTTAAGACCTTTCCGCACTCCACATTATACAATAACTGCGTCTTCTTTAATTGGAGGAGGAAGGAACCCAAAACCAGGTGAAATAAGTTTGGCACATAATGGAGTTTTATATTTAGACGAATTCCCAGAATATAATAAAAACACAATAGAAGCGCTAAGAACTCCTATGGAAGATGGCAAAGTTACTATTAGTAGGTTAAATTCTTGCATAACATATCCGTCAGATTTTATACTTGTTGCTAGTATGAATCCTTGTCCTTGTGGATATTTTGGCTCTGATATCGAATGCAAATGTTCTAAAAATTCAAGAAAAAAATATCTGGAAAAAATAAGCGGACCGTTATTAGACAGAATTGATATTAAAGTGGAAGTAAACCAAATAAATTATCAAGATTTAAGAAATAATGTTGTAGAAGAAAGTTCTGATCAAATAAAAAATAGAGTTGAAAAATGCAGAAAAATTCAGCAGGAGAGATATAAGCACTTAGGAATTCATACGAATTCACAATTAACTTCAAGACAAATTGAAGAATTCTGCAAGATTAACTCGAATACTGAAAAAATTCTAGAAAAGGCATTTAAAAAACTTAAATTAAGTGCAAGAGCATATACAAGAATTTTGAAAGTTGCAAGAACAATTGCAGATATGGAAGAATCAATCTATATTGAACCACAACATGTATTAGAGGCAATTCAGTATAGAAATTTAAGCAAAAAGGAAATAAGAAATTAGTATCTGTAAATGAAAAAATACTAAAATGTAATATTAAGAAAGGAAAATAATTTTAGTTTTGATAGAAAAAAGCAATAATGTAAAGATAATATATAAAAATGAAGAAAAATTTCCCAAGCTATTAAGAGATATAAAAAATCCACCAGAAAAAATATATGCTATAGGAAATATAGAACTTTTAAATAAACCAAGTATTGCAATTGTGGGATCAAGATGTTATTCAGAATATGGCAAAAGAATGGCAAAAAGATTTACCACAGATTTGGTTAATGAAGGACTTGCAATTATAAGTGGTCTAGCAATTGGAATTGATAGTTTTGCTCATGAAGAATGTATAAATTCAGGAGGCAAAACTGTTGCAGTTTTAGGCTGTGGATTTAAACATATTTATCCAGAGAAAAATGAGAATTTATATAAGAAAATCATAAATTCAGGAGGATGTGTTATTACGGAGTATAGTGAAGACGTAGAAGCAAGAAAAGAGTTTTTTCCAATTAGAAATAGATTAATAAGTGGACTTGCTTTAGGAACGCTAGTAATTGAAGCACATTATAGAAGTGGATCAACTATTACAGCCAGATATTGCATAGAGCAAAATAGAAAGTTGTTTTGCATTCCAAGTTCAATAGACAACAAAAATTCATCTGGAACTAATAATTTAATAAAAAAAGGGGCAAATTTAGTTACAAATGTTCAGGATATATTATATACACTTGGTACTATTCAAAATAAAATAACAAAGGAAAAGGCAAAATATGAAAATAAACTATTGTCTAAAAAAGAGTTGGAAATTTATAATTTGTTAAAAAAGAAGCCCAAAACTGCAGATGAAATAGTTATAAATACAAAATTATTAATTTCAGAAGTCAATGTTCTTTTATCAGGTTTAGAATTGGAAGGTTTTATTATAAAATTAGATAATAATAGATACAAGGTGAGTAATAATGAATAACAAACAATATATAGGAAAATTAGGAGAAAATAAAACAATCGAATATCTACAAAACAATTACTATCAAATTATAGAAAAAAATTTTTATTGTAGGTTTGGCGAAATAGATATTATTGCAATAGATAAAAAAGAAAATGAACTTGTCTTTATAGAAGTAAAAACAAGAACTAATTTATTATATGGAATTCCAATTGAAGCAGTTAATTATAATAAAATAAAGCACATGAAGAAAGCAATAAATTATTATCTTTTGAAAAGAAAAATTAGTAATATAGACATAAGAATCGATGCAGTTGGAGTTCTAATAAATAAAAATAAGTGTATAATTCAGCATATTAAAGATGCTATACAATCATAAAAAATAAATATATTTAAAACGTTTAATTTACATAAAAAATAATTATTTAAATTGATCATAATTTTATATTTTTATATATTCAAGAACCTGAATAAATAGAATGTAATTATTAAGTGGTAAAGTACCATTTGTGTTACGCCAATTAAATACTTGTAAAAATTACAGAAATAATTTATAATAATTGTAAAATTCGAGGTGGGAGATTATAATGCAAAGTTTATATGAAGAAACAAAATTTTTGATGAAAAAATATAATATATATGCAAATAAAAATTTAGGACAGAATTTCCTAATTAATGAAGAGGTAGTTGATGCAATAATAAAAAATTCAGAGTTGACAAGTGAAGATCTTGTTATTGAAATTGGTCCAGGACTTGGAACACTAACTAGTCGATTATTAAAAGAAGCGGGAAAAGTTATTACAATAGAATTAGACCCTAAAATGATAGATATATTAAATGATCGTTTCGAATTATACAAAAATTTTGAAATAATACACGAAGATATTTTAAAAATAAATCTGGAAGAATTAATAAAAAAAGAAAAAAAGCAAGGTGGGTTTAAAAATGTAAAAATAGTTGCAAATTTACCATATTATATTACAACTCCAATAATTATGATGTTATTAGAAAGCAAACTAGATTTAGATTCAATTGTTATAATGATACAAAAAGAAGTTGCTCAAAGAATAACTGCAATTCCTGGTTCTAAACTTTCAGGAGCAATAACATACTGCGTAAATTATTATTCAGAAGCAAAAGAACTAAAAATAGTTCCAAACTCTTCTTTTATACCAGCACCAAAAGTGGATTCGGAAGTTATTAAATTAACAATAAGAAAAGAGCCACCAGTTAAAGTATTAGATAAAAAAATGTTTTTTGATATTATAAAAGCAAGTTTTATGCAAAGAAGAAAAACATTAGTGAATGCACTAGTAAACTCTAAAATTATAAGTACAAAAGATGAAGCAAAAGAAATTTTAAGCAATCTGCAAATAGACGAAAATGTTAGAGGAGAAACACTAAGTATGCAAGAATTTACAAAAATAGAAAATTATATTAGCAAAAAAACAGAAAAAAATATTAAAAAATAGTAATACTAATGATATAATATAAGTGGCAAAATAATATAAAAGAAAGGAATATACTAGCAAAGTAAAGCTAGTATAGATTAGTAAATATGAATCAAATTTTGATAACTGAGAAGATATATGTAACACCAGAATTAAAAAAGAAAAAAAGAATATACCAAATTGCTTTTATCGTTTCAATTATATGTATTGCATTATTGTCATCATACTACATATATGCAGAATATGATAGAAATAAAAGTGAGGAGATTTCTCAGCAAATACTATCTGAAATAGATAATACAACAATTCAAAGAGATGATGGAATATTAAGAGTAATTTTAAATGACAATGATCAAACAGAAGGCACATTGGCAGAAGAAAATACAGAGGTAACACCAAATAATCAATATGTTGCAAGCAATGGGAAAACATACACAATAGATGCTACATTAACAATTCCGTCTTTGGGAATAAACTATCCAGTACTTACAGAAACATCTGAACAACTTCTAAAAATTTCTTTAAATAAATTTTGGGGTCCTTCACCAAATGAGATTGGAAATTACTGTATTGTAGGACACAACTACACAAATAAAAAAATGTTTGGAAAGCTTGCAGAAATTAAAAATGGTGATATAGTGGAAATGACAGATACTTATGGCAAAAAAGTTAGCTATTCTGTTTATAATAAATATGTTGTCGAGCCTGAAGATGTTTCATGTACTAGTCAATTAACAAATGGAAATAGAGAAGTTACATTAATTACTTGTACAAATCATGGAAAACAAAGGCTAGTAGTAAAAGCAAGAGAAATTTAGCTTGTACAGAGGTTATATAATAAACAATATAATCCAATTTAATAACTAAAATAAATTATAAAATAAAAGTTAGAGTCTAAACATATAAAAAACTATCAATTAGCAACATTTTTTTAGCAAATAGAGTGATAAAAATGTATTGACATTACTACAAAAAAATGTTAAAATATTATCCGTTAGTAAATATTGCAAATATTGGAATAACCAAGCAAATTTACTTACGGATTTATTTTTAGGAGGTGAAATTTAAGTGCCAACAATTAATCAATTAGTAAGAAAAGGAAGAAAAACTGGAGTAACAAAATCTACATCACCAGCTTTACAACATGGTTACAATTCTATGAAAAAGAAATTAACAGATAGAAGATCACCACAAAAAAGAGGTGTATGTACAGTTGTAAAAACAGTAACACCAAAGAAGCCAAACTCTGCTTTAAGAAAAGTAGCCAGAGTTAGACTTTCAAATGGTTATGAAGTAACTTCTTATATTCCAGGTATTGGTCACAACTTACAAGAGCATAGTGTTGTTTTAATAAGAGGAGGAAGAGTAAAAGATCTTCCAGGTGTTAGATACCATATTATAAGAGGAACATTAGATACAGCTGGTGTTAAAGACAGAATGCAAGCTAGATCTAAATACGGAGCTAAAAAACCAAAGAAATAGAAAATATTTCTAAAATTAGTGCGTATAATTACTAATGTTTAAGGTTTGTACTTAAATTTAGAATAGATTATATAGCACTGACTGAAAATTTAGATATTTTTAGAGTACCTATTGATACTTTAGGAAAATAAGTATCAAAATCATATAAGGAGGGAAGAATAGTGCCAAGAAGAGGATTTATAGCAAAAAGAGAAGTTTTACCAGATCCAATTTATAATAGCAAAGTTGTTACAAAATTAATTAACAATGTAATGCTAGATGGTAAGAAAACCGTTGCTCAAAAAATTGTTTATGATGCATTTGATATCATAAAAGAAAAAGAGCAAAAAGATGCATTAGAAGTATTTGAAGCAGCACTTAATAATGTAATGCCAGTTCTTGAAGTAAAAGCAAGAAGAATTGGAGGTGCTACATACCAAGTACCAATCGAAATCAGACCAGAAAGAAGACAAACATTAGGTTTAAGATGGCTTGTTGTTTATGCTAGAAATAGACATGAAAAAACAATGTCTGAAAAATTAGCTGGTGAAATTTTAGATGCAGTTGCTGGAAATGGTGGAGCATTTAAGAAGAAAGAAGATATGCATAGAATGGCAGAAGCTAATAAAGCATTTGCACATTATAAATGGTAAAAATTATAGATATACCATAGTAGAAACTATAAAAATAAAAGTAAGGCGAACAGTGGTTAACTTGTTCTCCTTATTTAAAAATAAAGGAGGAGAAAAATGGCTGGAAGAGAGTTTCCTTTAGAAAAAACAAGAAATATAGGAATAATGGCCCACATTGATGCAGGAAAAACAACAACTACAGAAAGAATTCTTTTTTATACTGGAAAAACACATAAAATAGGAGAAGTTCACGAAGGAGCAGCAACAATGGACTGGATGGTTCAAGAACAAGAAAGAGGTATTACAATTACTTCTGCTGCAACAACTTGTAAATGGTTAGGAAATAGAATTAATATTATCGATACTCCTGGTCACGTTGACTTTACTGTTGAAGTTGAAAGATCTCTAAGAGTTTTAGATAGTGCAATTCTTGTGCTTGCAGCAAAAGGAGGAGTTCAACCACAATCAGAAACTGTATGGAGACAAGCAGATAAATATGAAGTACCAAGAATGGTATACGTAAATAAAATGGACATTACTGGTGCAGATTTTTATGGCTGTGTTGACCAAATAAGAGACAGATTAGGGGCTCATCCTGTTCCAATTCAATTACCAATTGGAGCTGAAGACAATTTCAAAGGAATTGTTGACTTAATAAAAATGAGAGCTTTTATTCATAAAGACGATTTAGGAAGAGAAATTGAAGAAACAGAAATTCCTGAAGATTTAAAAGAATCAGCTGAAAAATATAGATCAGAAATGATCGAAGCTGCAGCTGAACAAGATGATGATTTAATGATGAAATACTTAGAAGGTGAAGAATTATCAGAAAGCGAAATTAAAGCCGGATTAAGAAAAGGAACTATATCTAATAGTTTAGTATTAGTTACTTGTGGTTCATCATACAAGAACAAAGGTGTTCAAGAGCTATTAAATGCAGTTGTAGACTTTTTACCATCACCACTTGATATACCACATATTAAAGGTGTAGATTTAGATGGTAATGAAACAGAAAGAAAAACTGACGATAATGAACCATTCTCAGCTTTAGCATTTAAAATTGCAACAGATCCATATGTTGGAAAATTATGCTTCATGAGAATTTATTCTGGTACATTAGATGCAGGTTCAACTGTATTAAATGCAAATAAAGGTAAAAAAGATAGAATAGGAAGAATTCTATTAATGCATGCAAACCACAGAGAAGATATAACTAAAGTATATGCAGGAGATATAGCAGCAGCTGTTGGATTAAAAGAAGTTTCAACAGGTGATACATTATGTGATCCAGCACATCCAGTTATATTAGAATCTATGGAATTCCCAGAGCCAGTTATCGATATTGCTATTGAGCCAAAAGATAAAGCTAATAGCGAAAAAATGGGAATTGCACTTGCAAAACTTGCTGAAGAAGATCCAACATTTAAAACATATACAAATCATGAAACAGGTCAAACAGTTATTGCTGGTATGGGTGAATTACACCTAGACATTATAGTAGACCGTTTAAAAAGAGAATTTAAAGTTGAATGTACAGTAGGTAAACCACAAGTTTCTTACAAAGAAACAATTAGAAATAAAGTTAAAGTAGAAGGAAAATTCATTCGTCAATCTGGTGGACGTGGACAATATGGACATGTATGGCTAGAAATGGAACCATTAGAGCCAGGAAAAGGTATTGAATTTGAAAGCAAAATCGTTGGTGGTGTTGTTCCAAAAGAATATATCAAACCAATTGAAGAAGGAATTAGAGAAGCTGCTGAAAGTGGTATCTTAGCTGGTTACCCAGTTATAGACTTTAAAGCAACATTAGTAGATGGTTCTTACCACGATGTTGACTCTTCAGAAATGGCATTCAAAATTGCTGGCTCTATGGCATTCAAAGAAGGATGTAAACAAGGAAAAGCAGTTATATTAGAGCCAATTATGAAAGTCGAAGTAACTGTTCCAGAAGAATACATGGGAGATGTTATTGGAGATATTAACTCTAGACGTGGAAGAATGGAAGGAATGGAAACAAGAGCAGGAAACCAAATAATTAGAGGATTTATACCACTATCAGAAATGTTTGGTTATGCAACAGATTTACGTTCTAAAACACAAGGTAGAGGAACATATAGTATGGAACCATCACATTATGAAGAAGTTCCAAAATCAATATTAGACAATATTGTAGCAAGTCGTAGTAAAAAAGAAGACTAATAGCAAAAATAGTAATGAAAATTACTAAAAAGGCTTGCAAAACTGGAAAATATGTTATAAAATGCATATGTCTTAAAAAGTTATTAATTTTAAAAAAATATAAAGTTAAAGGAAACTTTAACAAATTAAAAGGAGGAAATTTAAATGGCTAAAGCAAAATTTGAAAGAACAAAACCACACGTTAACATTGGTACAATCGGACACGTTGACCACGGTAAAACAACAACAACAGCAGCTATTACAAAATACTTAAGTTTATTAGGAAAAGCTAAATATGAAGCTTACGATCAAATCGACGGAGCTCCAGAAGAAAAAGCAAGAGGTATTACAATTAATACTGCACACGTTGAATATGAAACAGAAAACAGACACTACGCACACGTAGACTGTCCAGGACACGCAGACTATGTAAAAAACATGATTACAGGTGCTGCACAAATGGATGGTGCTATATTAGTTGTATCTGCAGCAGATGGTCCAATGCCTCAAACAAGAGAGCATATATTACTTGCTAGACAAGTTGGTGTTAAATATATCGTTGTTTACTTAAATAAATGCGATATGGTTGACGATCCAGAATTATTAGAATTAGTTGAAATGGAAGTTAGAGACCTATTATCAAGTTATGATTTCCCAGGAGACGAGATTCCAATTATCAAAGGATCTTCATTAAAAGTATTAGAAAGTACTTCAACAGATCCAAATGCACCAGAATATGCATGTATGAAAGAATTAATGGAAGCTGTTGATAGTTATATACCAACACCATCAAGACCAGTAGACGAACCATTCCTAATGCCAGTTGAAGATGTATTCACAATCACAGGTAGAGGAACAGTTGCTACAGGTAGAGTTGAAAGAGGAGTTGTTAAATTACAAGACGAAGTTGAAATCGTTGGATTATCAACTCAATCTAAGAAAACTGTTGTAACAGGTGTTGAAATGTTTAGAAAACTATTAGACCAAGCAGAAGCTGGAGATAACATCGGAGTTCTTTTAAGAGGAATTCAAAGAGATGAAATCGAAAGAGGTCAAGTATTAGCTAAACCAGGAACAATTCATCCACATACAAAATTCAAATCACAAGTATACGTTTTAACTAAAGAAGAAGGTGGACGTCATACACCATTCTTTAATGGATATAGACCACAATTCTACTTTAGAACAACAGACGTTACAGGTGTTATCGATTTACCTCAAGGAACAGAAATGGTTATGCCTGGAGATAATATCGATATGACTATCGAACTTATTACTCCAATCGCTATCGAAAAAGGATTAAGATTCGCTATTCGTGAAGGTGGAAGAACAGTAGGTTCAGGTGTTGTATCTGAAATTATTGAGTAATAATAAATAAATATAGGTAGGGGCGTGCAAGAAATTGTATACCCTTACTTTTTTATTACAATAAAATAAATTATAAATTTGATTAAGTTATAAAAATAATTACACACTTGTAGTAATATAATTTAATATATAAGTAATATGAGAGCTCGATCATGTAAAAAATATGAGACTAAACTAATAACGGATTGTCTAAAATTTGACATTTTTGGATTAAAAGTGTATAATATATAAGTATCTATTTTTAAAAATAAAAAGGAGCAATAATTTATGAAAGTAATAAGTAAAATAATAGCTACTGTGTTAATAATCACGATGTTATTATTAAACCCAATGATAATGGTATTTGCAGTAGAGGGTGTTACTGGAACAGTAAATACCGAGACTCTAAGACTAAGAAAAGACCCATCGGTTGAATCAATGGTTTTAGACTTATTATCAAAAGATGACAAAGTAGAAATACTAGAAGAAAAAGATGGATGGTATAAAGTAAAATTTAAAGATTATACAGGATATGTTAGTAAAGAGTTTATAACAAAAAGTGGCGAGGTTAAGCAAAGTGAAAATCAAACATCAAATGAAACAAACAAAAGCGATGAAAATACCACTAAAGCTACTGTTACAATAAAAAATGAAGAAGCAAAAACTAATTGTGATACAAAGCTATATATATTACCACTAATAAATTCAAATGTTTTAACAAATTTAAAACAAAACACGGCAGTTAAAATCATAAACATAACTGGTGGTTGGGTATATATATCTACAGATGAAATAAGTGGTTGGATACGTCTAGATAAATTATCAGTATCTCAAGCGACAAATAATGAAGCAAGTATAGCTGAAAAAGAAAATAGTAATCAATCTAATCAAAACCAATCACAAAATGATGATAATAAAACAAACGAGAATACAAACCAAAAAACAAATACAACTACTTTTAATGCACGAAATGCTTACATTAAAGGTACTTCAGTAAATGTTAGAAGTAGTTCAACAACAACTTCACAAGTAGTAACAACATTATCACAAAATACACAAGTTAAGCTTGTTGGAGAGGATGGAGATTGGTATAAAGTTGAGTATAATGGAAAAAGTGGTTATGTATTAAAAACATTAGTATCAGATAAAAAGACAGAGGTTACATCAAGAAGTTCAATGCCTACAAGAGAGAAAACGACTTCTGAAACTACAAAAACAAATAATGAAAATTCGACATCACAATCTAATACCAACAAAACACAAGCTACAGTAGAAAAATCACAATCTGCGTCTTCAAAAGGTGAAGAAGTAATTACTTATGCTAAAAATTATTTAGGATGTAAATATGTATATGCTGGTTCTGGACCTAGTGTATTTGACTGTTCTGGTTTTACAATGTATGTATATAAACATTTTGGATATTCTATGGGACATTCTGCAGTAACACAAGCATATATAGGAACTTATGTACCAAGAAATAGCTTAAAAGCAGGAGATTTAGTAATTTTTAATAATCAATCTAATACGTCAATCGGTCATGTGGGAATTTATGTTGGAAATGGTAATTTCATTCATGCTTCTAGTGGAAGTGGAAAGGTTATTATTTCTTCACTATCAAATGCTTACTATAATGCTAGGTATGTAACAGGAAGAAGAATCTTTTAAAATATAATATGGGGGCAATAATTTTTAAATAGGAGTATAAATGAAAAGAATTATTGTTACCATTGTAATAAACTATATTTTAGGAATTATAATAGGATTATACGAAACAATAAGTATAATCCTATTATTGTTATCTTTTATTATTGTTTCTGTATTGTCTATTAAATTGACTAGAATCTTAGTAATAAGAAATATAAAAAAATGCATTTTAATGTTAACATGTGTATTAATTGGTGTATTTTCAGTAAAATATTACGAAACAAAGTGGATAACTGTAAATAAAAACCTTAATAATGAAAATGTTATTGCTAAAGTAGTAAATTTAGAAAAAGAAACTACATATCAAAAAACTTTTAAAGTAAAGGTTTTAAATAAAAATAGAGACTATGGAAAATATATTTTACTGAAGATAAATAAAAAAGAAAATATATATGAAAAAATAAAGATACGGAGCAATTATTGTATTTAATGGTGAAAGTAAAGAGATTGAAGAAGGCAGAAATACGGGAGGCTTTAATTATAAAGATTATCTAAAAAGCAAAAAAATTTACGGGATCTTAATGTGGAAAAATGGTGAGATAAAAAAGGACTATAATCGAAAGATTTCAATAGAAAAAGTTAAAGGGTTTATTATAGAAAGAATATATAAATATTTACCTAAAGACAGTGCAGATTTTTGTTTAGCATTATCAATTGGTTACAAAACAGGGTTATCAAAAGAGGTTACAGAAAATTTTAGAATAAATAATCTAGCACATATGCTCGCAATTTCCGGTTTGCATGTTTCATACTTAATTTTTATAATAAATACTCTACTTAAACCAATTAGAACAAATGCTAAATTTATATTAATCATGGTTTTTTTATTATTTTTTATGCAACTTGTAGGTAATACAGCATCAGTTAATAGAGCATGTATAGTGGTAATTTTAAATTTATTTGCATCAGTAATTTATAGAAAATCAGATCAAGTGACAAATTTAGCAATATCAGCAGGAATAATACTACTTATAAACCCATATAGTATAATGGATTTAAGTTTTATTTATTCATATATTGGTACCATTGGTATCATAATCATGCATCCAATTCTAAAAAGTAAAACGGAAATTTTCATTATTAAGTGTGTAAATATTAATAATAACTATTCGCAAAAAAAACATGGCTTAATTATAAAAAATTTTATGAAGTTTACTAAATATATAATTGAAATGTTATTAATTAGTATTTCTGTTAATAGCCTTTTAATGCCAATAATCATTTATAACAATAATAATATTCCATTAGTTTTTATTTTCTCTAATCTGATTATATCTCCAATTTTAATTTTATGTATAATTTTCAGTATGATTATAGTAATAATATATGTTGTTCCACTAAATATTTATTGTATAATTAATAAATTTTATTCATTTCTTGTTAATATCATAATAATTGTTACTAAATATTTTTCGAATCTATCAGTTTTGGATGTAATTGTTGTAACTCCTAGTATTTTTTCTGTATTATTAGCTTATTTCTTTATTACTCTATTTATATATCTTGAAAAAAATGAGCAAGTTAAAAAGCAAATATTTTATTATATAAAAAAATATTTTTCGCTAAAGAAGGTATTTGTTCTTATTTCTTGTGTTATAATACTTTTTTCATTTTTAAAATTTAGAAAAAGAGAATTAAAAGTATATTTTGTTGATGTTGGACAGGGGGATTGTACTTTAATAGTTACACCCAATAATAAAAAAATATTAATTGATGGAGGTGGAAGTCTGTCTGAGGAATATGACATTGGAAAAAGCATTTTGCAACCATATCTATTAGATAGAAAGATAAAAACAATAGATTTTTTAATTATATCTCATTTTGATTTTGATCATGTCCGGTCGGTTTATTTTACATTATGAAAAAAATGAAAATAAAGAATGTGATAATTGGAGAGCAATATGAAACATATGAAAATTATGAGGAGTTTTTAGAAATTGTTAAAGAAAAAAAGACCAATGTGAAAGTAGTTAATGCAGAAAGTAAAATTAAGATTGAAGATAAGCTTTATTTTGATGTGATTTGGCCGAATAAAAAAAATATGATATCAAAAAATGCAATTAATAATAATTCGCTTGTGTGTAAATTAGTTTACAAAGATTTTTCAATGCTATTTACTGGAGATATTGAGGAAGTTGCGGAAAAAGCAATCTTATCAGAATATGGAAGAACAGGTGCTAATATATTAAATTCGACAATTCTAAAAGTGGCACATCATGGATCTAAAACATCATCAACTATAGAATTTATAAATGCAGTAAATCCAAAATATGCACTAATTGGAGTTGGAAAAAATAATAAATTTGGACATCCATCAGACATAACAATTTCAAACTTACAATCTTTGAATGTTCAAATTTATAGAACTGATCAAGTGGGAGAGATAATGATTAAAACTAACGGAGAAAAATGTAAAATAGAAAAGTTTATAAACCAAAGAAAATAGTTGGTAAATCAATTAACAATATTCGGATGTTTAATATTAAGTAAAAAACATAAAAAGGTGTTTACATTTTACGTAATCTATGGTGTAATTATATTTATCTTATATAGAAAGGAGTGTAGTAAATTGCAGAACCAATTGTTCTCAGATTCAATTTGTTGTTATCTGCAGAATGTAGAATCGGATGTAAAACAAAAAATAACAGAAGATTCTATTGTATTACAAGCAAATAATAGAGGCACTTTGTCAAATGTGGCAGAGATACTTTCAGCTAAAGACCTTATTGTTTGCTATAGTAGTGTGGATGATAATCAAATTGAAATAAAAGTTTAACTGCACTAAAACCCTAAGTACCAGTATAATTTACAGTAGTCTGTGAGTTGTACTGGTTTTTTATAAAATTTTAAGACTGAACGTGAAAAACAAAAAATGAGCTATAAGTATATAATAAAACTACTTTTAAAACAAGTATAAATAAGTAAAAATTTGTTAATACTATTGATAAAAAAGTAGGTGGTTTGTATGAAAAAGTGGCTTATAATTACTTGTTTATTAATTCTAATGATAATATGTAGTATAGTTATAGGAATAACTATAACTTATTATTCAAATATTTCACATAATGAAATAGATTCCAATAAAGAATTTGCATATAATGATAACAAATTAGTAGATCAAGATAGTCTTGAGGTAATAAAAACTAGTTATTCAGAATTTAAAGTTTCTCCAAATGCAACTATAGTATTTGAAGTATACTATAATAAATGTAAACATAGAGAAGTTAAAGAAGAAAAAGCAGATACATCATTAGTAAATTTAAATGAACAAGAAATACAGGAAAAATATAAGGAGTGGACAATTAAACAATTTTCAGAAGAAAAAGTTATTCTTTATAAAGATGTAGATGAATATTGTGATAATCATTATGTATTAAGGGAAAAGGATGGTTATATAGGAATTTTTAAAGTAAACAAAAATGGTGAAGAGAAACTTGAAGAATTAACAAGTGTACTTGTTCAATATCTCCCAGAAACAGATAATATCAATATAAAAAATGGACTAAAAGTATATACTAAAGAAAATTTAAATAAGATATTAGAAGATTTTGAATGATGAAAAAATAAAGGACCATTTATAGTTAATATTATAATAAAAAAGAATACCTTAAATTCAAACTTTAGGTATTCTTTTTATATATTTAAAAAGTTAATTTGTATCTATTTTTTTTCATCAATTTTCAAATTATTTTTTTTCAAGTAACCTTGTTTATAAAAAGCGTTAAAATACATAACCAAAGAAAATAATGTCATTAATAATGCTAAATAATAAATATAGGTATCAAATTGTATACTAATATTAAAATATCTTATTGCTAATGAAGAAACTATGGCAATATAAAATAATACTGTAGATAGTTTGCCATACCATTTACTAGATACTACTAGTTCTTTTCCGTATAGGAAAGAAGCACCAGCAATCATAATTAGTTCTTTTAAAAATACAATAAACAAAATCCACAATGGAACTATATTATTTAATACAAGTGCAAGCAATACACAAATTTGAGTTGCTTTATCTGATAAAGGGTCAATTAGTTTACCAAAGTTTGTAATAAAATTAAACTTTCTTGCTATAAACCCGTCTAATATATCTGTAATTCCAGATATAGTTAGAATGATAAAAGCTGTTAGGTATTGTTCGTTTGTAATTGAAATAAATATAAATGGTATTAAAATAAAACGAAATAGGGTTAATATATTTGGTACATGTTTAAACATATTTAGTTTCCTCCGTATTAGTACATATTAATTTTCTATATTAAATTTTAATTTATCATTATCTAGGCTAATATTAACAGTTTGACCATTTTGCAATTGTGCCTTCAAAATTAAATCTGATAATTCATCTTCTATATATCTTTGAATTGCTCGTCTTAGTGGTCTTGCACCATATTTTAAATCTGTGCCCTTTTCTAAAAGAAATTTTTTAGCATCAATAGTTACCTTCATTGATATATTTTTATCTGCCAATACTTTTTGTGTATCAAAAAGCATTAGATCAATAATTTGTAGTAATTGTTCTTCATTCAGTGGTTCAAAAACAACTATTTCATCAACTCGGTTTAAAAACTCTGGTCTAAAGCTTTCCTTTAAACTATTTAGAATTTTATTTTTATTGCCTTCTTTTTGATTTCCAAATCCAATTGAATTAGTATTAGTTGCGGAACCTGCATTTGATGTCATTATAATAATTGTATTTTCAAAATTTACAACATTACCTTGTGAATCTGTAAGTCTTCCTTCATCTAAAACTTGAAGTAATATATTAAAGACATCTGGATGCGCTTTTTCAATTTCATCTAATAAAATAATTGAATAAGGTTTTCTCTTAACTTTTTCTGTTAATTGACCTGCATCATCATAGCCAACATATCCTGGAGGAGAACCAATTAATTTTGAAGTAGAGTGACTTTCCATATATTCTGACATATCTACACGTATAATTGAATTTTCATCTCCAAACATTTCATAAGCAAGCGATTTTGCAAGTTTTGTTTTACCAACTCCAGTTGGACCAACAAATATAAATGAAGGTGGTCTTTTAGTACTTTGTAGACCTGCTCTATTTCTTCTTATGGCACGAGAAACAACTTCAACTGCCTCATCTTGGCCAATTACACTTTTGTGCAAATTCTGTTCAAGATTTAAGAGCTTTTTGGTTTCTTCTTCAGTTATTTTTTGAACTGGAATTTTTGTCCAGTGTTCTATAACATTTGCAATATCAGCAACAGTTAAATTTTTAATTTCCATTTTCTTTGTTAGTGAGTCAATTTGTTCTTTCAGAGAGCATTCCTTCATTTTTAAATCTGCAGCTTTTTTATAGTCCTCAGTTGAATCCGCAAGTGCAGCTTCTTCTTTTTGTTCTTGAACATCTTTTAACTTATTTTTCAATATTTCTAAGTTGTATAAATCTTTATTATTTAGATTTATTCTTGAACATGCTTCGTCTAAAATATCTATTGCTTTATCAGGCAAGAAACGATCATGAATATATTTTTCAGACATGATAACTGCTTGACGAATAACATCGTTAGATATTTTGACTTTATGAAAATCTTCATAATATGATTTAATACCTTCCAAAATGTTAATTGTGTCTTGAATAGATGGTGCTTCAACAATAATTGGTTGAAATCTTCTTTCTAAAGCAGCATCTTTTTCAATATATTTTCTATATTCTTTAAGTGTTGTTGTTCCAATTAATTGAATTTCTCCATTTGAAAGAGATGGCTTCAAAATGTTTGCTGCATTCATAGAGTTTTCACTATCTCCAGAACCCATTATATTATGTATTTCATCTATAACTAAAATGATATTTCCACAATTTTTACATTCATCAATAATTGCTTTCATCCTTGCCTCAAACTGACCTCTAAATTGAGTACCAGCAATTACTGCAGTCATATCTAATAAATATACTTCTTTATTTAATAATTTTGCTGGAACCTTTCCATTTGCAATTTTTATGGCAAGACCTTGAGCTATAGCTGTTTTACCAACTCCAGGTTCACCAATTAAACAAGGGTTATTTTTTGATCTTCTATTTAATATTTGAATCATTCTTTGAATTTCTTTATCTCTGCCAATTACTCTATCAATTTCATTGTTTTTTGCTTTATTGGTTAAATTAGTTCCATAAGTATCTAAAGCTTTTCTTTTATTCTCTTTTACCTTTTTATCAACTTTGATTCTTTTTTTCTCATTTCCCTGTGAGGAGTTTGAAGAGTCTTTACTGTTCGAATTTGCTCCAAACATACCAGAAAAAATTGAACCTAACGGAATTCCTTTTTCACCATCTGCTTCATATGAATTTAAAGTATCTGGGTCAACAGTATCTAATTGTTCTTGAATGTCTTTAAACATATCTTCAAACTGTTTTGACATATCTTCCAAATCAGATTCTGATAAGTTAGCTTGCTTTACTAAAACATCAAATGGATTGATTCCTCTTTTTTTAGCACAATCATAACAAAGTCCCTCCATTTTATGAGAGTCTTCTGATGTTGGATTATTAACAAAAACTACAGCTGTATTCTTATTACATACTGAACATAACATATTTTTAAAATCTCCTATCTTATTGTGATTTATATTACAATATAATACATTAAAAATATTAAGTAGTCAAGAGATTAAAAATAGTTTTAACTTGCACATGTTTACAAATTATGTAAATACAGTAAAAATAAAATCTAAAAAATTAGTAGGTATAAGATATAAAAAAATAATCATCAAAATTAATAACAAATTTTTTACAAACTAACTTGTTTTATCTTGATATTTGTTTTTATTTATCATATAATCAAACAAAATTGGGGGGACAATAAAATATAAGCAAAAAAGGATAAAGATATGTCAAAGAAGTTATTAATTACAGAAAAGCCATCAGTTGCAATGGAGTTTGCAAAAGCTTTAAAAATAAATACAAATAGAAAAAATGGATATTTGGAGTCAGAAGAATGGATTATTACATGGTGTGTTGGACATTTAGTAACCATGAGTTATCCAGAAAAATATGATGAAAAGTTAAAATTTTGGAGATTAGATACTCTTCCATTTATTCCTACAGAATGGAAATACGAGGTTATTCCAAATGTTCAAAATCAGTTTGATATTGTTAGTAAATTACTACAAAGAGAAGATGTTGATGTAATCTACAATGCAGGAGACTCAGGAAGAGAAGGAGAATATATACAAAGATTGGTTTTTATGATGGCAAAACCAAATCCAAATGCTAAAATGAAAAGAGTTTGGATAGATTCACAAACAGAGGAAGAAATATTGCGAGGAATTAACGAGGCAAAAGATTTATCAGAATATGATAGTTTATCAGATTCAGCATATTTAAGAGCCAAGGAGGACTATTTAATAGGAATTAATTTTTCCAGGTTATTATCTATTATTTATGGAAGAAGAGTTGCTAAAGAAATTAATGAAGATAAAGTATCTATCTCTGTTGGACGTGTAATGACTTGTGTATTAGGTATGGTGGTTCGGAAGAGAAAGAGAAATTAGAAATTTTGTTAAAATTCCATATTATAAAATTATAGGTAATTTTGGAGAAAATGAAAATAATTGTATTAATGCTGAATGGAAAGTTGGCAAAGAATCCAAAATGTTTGAATCAAACAAACTATACAATGATTCAGGCTTTAAATTGGAAAAGGATGCCAAAGAGTTTATAATTTCTTTGAAAGATAAAAAAGCCATAATTGAAGAAGTAAAAAAGTCAAAGCAAAAGGAAAATGCACCATTATTATTTAACTTAGCAGAAGCCCAAAACGAGTGTACAAGAAGATTTAAAATTAAACCTGACGAAACTTTGGAAATAATACAAGATTTATATGAAAAAAAGCTAGTTACGTATCCAAGAACAGATGCAAGAGTTTTATCAACTGCTGTTTCTAAAGTAATTGGGAAAAATTTAAATGGAATTGCAAAAGGATTTAAAAATGATGAAATACAAAGATATATAAAAAAAATGATTGATGAAAAGTACTCTACTAATCTTACAAAAACTAAATATGTAAATGATAGTAAAATAACAGATCATTATGCAATTATTCCAACAGGTCAGGGATATGAAAATTATGAAAAATTACCCAATTTGCATAAAGAAGTATATACAATGATTGTTAAAAGATTTTTAAGTATTTTTTATCCGCCAGCGGAGTATGAAAAATTTTCAATTGTAATTCGGAGTAGATGGAGAAAAATTTTATGCAAATAGTAAAATATGTATAAACCAAGGATACTTAGAGGTTTGGAAAGGCAAAGATACTCAAGATGAAAAAACGAAAGACATATCAAAAAAAGGAAATGAAATTAATGTTAGTTTAGTGAAAGAATTAAAAAAGGGTCAAGAAATCTTAGTAAATAACTTTGAAACAAAGGAATCAGAAACATCTCCACCAACCAGGTATAATTCAGGTTCAATTATCCTAGCAATGGAAAATGCAGGAAAACTAATTGAGGAGGAAGAGTTAAGAGAACAAATTAAAGGAGCAGGAATTGGAACAAGTGCAACAAGAGCAGAGATAATAAAGAAACTTGAAAAAATTAAATACATTCAAATTAATACAAAAACGCAGATAATAACTCCAACTAAAAAGGGAGAAACAATTTATGATGTTGTATATAGTTCTATGCAAGATTTACTTAATCCAAAATTGACAGCAAGTTGGGAAAAAGGTTTGGATATGGTTGCAAAAAAACAAATCAAGTCAAATGAATTTATGGTAAAACTAGAAAGTTATATAAAAGGAAAAATAGACAAGCTAGTTATACATATGTAAGGAGGAAACATGAAAGAGATAAATGATTGGAAAGCACTAATGTATTTAGATGGAAAATATAAAACAGCATTACCATTACCTGGGTGTTATATTTCTGGAAAAATAGATAATGAAGAAGTGCTTATAAAAACAAGTATGATAGATTTTTGCGGATTAATAGTACAAGATATAAATGGAAATAATTATTATCTATATGGTGCAAAACCATCTTATTTAGAAGAGATACTAGAATTAGTTGAATTCTCTAGAGAAAAGAGGACAAATGAAATAGAAAAAACAGATAGGGAGTAAAATAGTATGAGAAGAACAAAAGATGTGTCAGATTTATATGAAGATGTAAATAGACAAATTAATGAAATGTTAGAAAAAATGTTTGCAGGAAGACTGAAATATAAAATAGATGATTTAGATATGTTCACAAATAGACATATTAATAGAGTAGAAGAGTTAACCATAAAAATATGCAGACAAATTGGATTATCAGATAAAGATACTAAGTTTTGTGGTGTTTGTGCATATTTTCATGATATAGGCAAAATTCTTATGCCACCTAGAATTCTACAAAAGACTTCAAGACTTACTGATAAAGAGTATGAAACAATAAAAAAACATACTATTTTTGGATATGAGATTTGTATGTTAAATGAGAATTTAAGTAAATATGCAAATGCAGCTAAATATCATCATGAAAATGAAGACGGTTCGGGATATCCAGAGGGACTTGCCGGTCAAGAAATACCTATAGAAGCTAGAATTATAAAAGTTGCTGATGTATATGATGCTATAAGTAGTAAAAGACAGTATAAAGGTGAAGTAAATAGAGTAGATACCCTAAAACGTATGAATAGTGAATTAGTAGAAAAAGGAAAGGTAAATAAATTTATTTTTAATGCATTATTAGATGTAATTATAGATGAGATAAGACAAGAAAATACAGTACAAGGAGAAGCGGAGATAAAGAAAATATTAAAACTATGTAGTAATGTTTATACAGTAAAAAAAAATGAAAGTGTAGTTGAAGAAAGATGGGCTTAAAAGTGATAAGCAGTAGCTAAATAGTATATTATATAAATGATTATGTGACAAAAACATTTTCTGAATAGTTTAAATTTTTCGGCACAATGTATGTAACCACTTACGTAAATGAAACATAATATATAACATATTATAAAAAAGGGGTGGGTATATTGTGAAATCGTACATAATTGAAGGAGGAAAAAGACTAGAGGGTGAAGTTAAAGTATCTGGTTCAAAAAATGCTTCATTGCCAATTATTGCTTCATGTATTTTAAATCAAAATATAATAAAGTTATATAACGTTCCAAATATTCATGATACACAAATAACCTTAAAAATTTTAAAGTTTTTGGGGTGTAAAGTTAAGAAAAATAGCAACAAAATAGAAATAAATTCAAAAAGTATAAGCAAAATAGAAATACCAGAAGAATTAATGAGAGAAATGAGGTCAACAGTCATTCTTGCAGGAGCAATACTTGCAAGGTTTAAAGAAGTAATATTTTCTTATCCAGGTGGGTGTGATATTGGAGCAAGACCAATTGATCTACATCTTAAGGCATTTCAGAAGTTAGGAATACAGGTAGAAGAAGCTTCGGGATTTATTCATTGCAAGACAGAAAAAATTGTTGGAGCAGATATAAATTTAGATTTTCCAAGCGTAGGTGCAACTGAAAACATTATTTTGGCATCTATATATGCAGATGGAATTACAACAATTTCAAATGCAGCGATGGAACCGGAAATTGAAGATTTAGCTAAATGTTTAAACAAAATGGGAGCAAAAATTGAGGGCGCAGGTACAAATTATATAAAAATAACAGGAGTAAAAAAGTTAAAATCAATAAGCTATTCAGTAATGCCAGATAGGATTGAAGCAGGAACATTGCTTTGTGCAGGAGCAATTACAGGAGGAACGGTAAAATTGTTGAATGTATGCGCAGATAATTTAACTCCAGTAATAGACAAACTCGAAGAAGCAGGATGCAAAATAGAAGTGTGTAATAGAGAAATTTTATTGCAGGCACCAAAAAGACTCAAACCAATTCAAATAAAAACAATGCCATATCCAGGATTTCCTACAGATTTACAACCAATATTTGGAGGAATGGTTGTTGTAGCAAAAGGAACATCAATTATTGTAGAGAATATTTTTGAAAACAGATATAAATATATGACAGAATTACAAAGAATGGGTGCAAAAATTACGATAGAAGGTAAAATGGCTGTAATAAAAGGAGTAAGAAAGTTATCAGGTGCAAGTGTTAATAGTGCAGATTTAAGAGGAGGAGCAGCTTTAGTATTAGCACGGATTAGTAGCTAAAGGAAAAACCTATGTTAACCATATTGAATATATATTAAGAGGATATGAAAATTTAGATAAAAAATTAACAAGTCTAGGAGCAAGTATAAAATTAGAAGAGGTGCAAAATGATTAATAAAAAAAATAAAGAGAAAGCAAATTCAAGATCTAAATTAGGGGCAGAAAGACAATCTGCTCCTAATAAAAAAAGGCAAGAAACGAAAAGTTTTACATTTGATGATGAAATTATTATTGGAATACCAAGAAAACAAGATATAAATAAAAAAAATCAGACAAAGAAAAACAATAATCTAAAGCCTAAAAAAGTAAAAAAACTTACGCAAAAGCAGATAATGAGAAGAAGAATTATCTTAAAAATAATAAAGTGGACAAGTTTAATTGCAATATTTATAGGTATTATATTATATATATTAATGTCCCCTCTTTTTGATGTAAAGAAAATAACTGTAAATACAGATAAAAAATTAAGTAAAGAAGAAATTATTAATCTTTCGGCAATAAATTTAAATCAAAATATTTTCAAATATACAAAAAAGCAAATTATAAATAATATAAAAGAAAATGCATATGTGGAAGATGTAACTGTAAAAAGAAATTTACCAGATGAAATACAAATAACAGTAAAAGAAAGAGTCCCTACATATATGATTACATATGGAAATGCTTATGTATATGTTAATAATCAAGGATATATGCTAGAAGTTTCAAGCGAATATAAGAATTTGCCAATTCTAAAAGGAATAAAAACTCAACAGGAGAAAATAGAGATTGGAAAAAGATTATGTAATGAAGATTTACAAAAGCTATCTACAGTAATTAAAATCATGGAATTAGCGCAGAGTAATGAAATATCAGATTTAATTACAGCAATAGATATATCAGATAATTACGATATTAAGCTTATTATGGAAGAAGAAGATAAAACTGTACATTTAGGAGATTGTTCAATGCTTGATGAAAGAATACTTTGGGTAAAAACAATCTTGAAAAAGGAACAAGGAGTACCTGGAGAAATTTTTGTAAATATGAATTTGAATATAGAAAATCCATTCTTTAGAGAGAGAGTATAAACAGAAGTTTATGGAGGAAAAAGTAAAATATGAATAAGAAGAGAAATGCAATTTTAATTGGGGCAGTATGTTTTATATTAACTCTTGCCATTGCAATTCAGATGAAAACAATAAAAAATTCAAACCTTGTAGTAACAGAAACATCTGAAAATACTGAGTTACAAAATAATGCAATAAAATGGAAAGAAAAATATGAACAAACTATTTCAGAGTTAGAAAAGGCCGAAAAAAGTCTTAATGATATAAGAACCAAAGCAACTGAAAGTAATCCTGAGGCAATAGAAAAACAGGAAAATCTTATAAAAAATAACACTTTACTTGGCCAAACAGATGTAAATGGCCCAGGAGTTATTGTTACTTTAACAGATAATGAAGGTACAACAAATGAAACTATAGGAATAACAGAAGATATAAGAGATTACCTGGTTCATGATTCTAATTTAAGAGAAGTAATTAGAAAGTTAAAAACTTCAGGTGCAGAGGCTATATGCGTTAATGATCAAAGAGTTGTTTTCTCTACAGCAATTACTTGCTCTGGAAATGTAATTCGCGTAAATAACCAAAGAATCGGCTCACCATTTGTTATTAAAGCAATTGGCTCACCTGAACTATTATATGGAAATTTAGAACCAGTCATAAAAGAATTAAATGATTCAGGAATTATTGTAAAAATTGAAAAAAAAGATAATATAGAAATTAATAAGTATAATGGAATTATTAATCAAACTTATACCAAAAGTACAGAGTAGAGGTGAGTTTTTTGAAAAAAGAAAAAATAACAATATGTGTTACAATATTTATCATGTGTGTTATGCTGTGTAGCATTATATTTATGCAATTTAAAACAGCAAAGCAAACGAGTTTAACAGATATAAAAAATATGAATGAAGAAGAATTAAAAAAAGAAGTTATTAGCTGGCAAAATAAGTATAATCAAATTAATGCGCAACTATCTGAGACAAATGAAAAAATAGAAAAATATGAAGAAAGTTCTTATAATGATAAGGAGAGTTATACTCTTTTAAATGAAGAAAAAGAGCAAACTGAATTGTTATCTCGGAAAAACAAATGTTGAAGGTGAGGGAATTGTAATTGTTTTAGAAGATAATGAATATGGGCAAATTACAGCAAAACAATTATTAAATTTGGTAAATGAATTAAAATATGCAGGAGCGGAAGCAATTTCAATTAATGAAAATAGAATTGTAAATTTAACAGATATAGTATATGTAAATTATGTTATTACGGTAGAAAAGGAAAAGATATCTTCTCCATATGTAGTTAAAGCAATTGGAAATCAAACTTATTTATCAAGCACGTTAAATGCAAAAGGTGGACTATTGTCTACATACAAAGAAACCGGAATAAACATAAAAATGGAAGAACAAAAAAAGATTCAAATACCAAAATATGAAGGCGAAATAAATCTTAAATACGGATCAAAGTAGTGATAATTTGAAATGAAAAGGTAGGAAGATTATGAGTATAAAGGTTAACAAAAAAATAGCTATAACATTTGCTATGATATGCTTATTACTTACATTTTGTATAGTACTTCAAGTAAGAACAATAGAAGATGCAAGTTCTCCAATTGCAAAACTTGCACAAGATGATGAATTGAGAGATGAAGTACTAAAATGGAAAGAAAAATATGATATTTGTGCAGCTCAACTTAAAAAGTCAGACAAGAAGTTAGATAAGTTAAGAAAAAAAGCAGCACAAAGTGATTCAGAAGCACAAAGTATGCAAGAGGAGATAAAAAATAATAATGATTTTTTAGGAAAAACAGATGTAACAGGACCAGGAATTGTTATAACAATCAAAGCATCAAGTATTGATAATCAACTTAAAGAAGACTTAGACTCTATTATAAATGAATTAAAAAATGCAGGAGCAGAAAGTTTTGAAATAAATGAACAAAGAATCATTTTTAATTCTGTAATTACATGTAAAGAAAATACTATTGAGGTTAATGGAACTTCTATACAATCACCTTTTATTATTCAAGCTATAGGAGATTCAAAAATGATTTATAATGCATTAATGAGACCAGGCGGATATATTGAGCTTTTAAATAAAAGAGTAGATAAAGTGCAAGTTACAAAAGCAAATAGAATTACTATAAAAAAGACAGATGCAAAATTTAGTACAAAATATATGAAAACAGTCACATAGTAAGGAGGAAGAGACTTGAAAAAGGAGAAAGTCACAATTTATATAACAATTATAATATTATGTATGATATTAATTAGTGTTATTTTTATGAGATTTAAAGCAGTTGAAAAAGCTGATTTAGAAAAGCAATCCACCTTGATAGAAACTGAACTAAGGCAAGAAATTATTGCTTTTAAAGAAAAATATAATGATGCTTCAAAACAACTAGAAGATGTAAAAGATAAAATAAAAGAATATGAAAATCAAGTAGATTCAAATGCAGATGCTGTGGAAATTGTTTCAAATGAATTAAAACAAACTACACAGTTATTGGGAAAAACAAATGTAAAGGGTGACGGTATAGTTGTTACATTAGAAGATAATAGTCAAGAGAAAATTGTAGAAAGCGATTTATCTGAGATTACAAATGAGCTGAAATATGCGGGAGCAGAGGCGATTTCGATTAATGGAATAAGACTTACTCCATTGATGGATGTAACTAGCACATCGAACAATATTATTTTATTAAATGGGCAAAAGATATCTTCGCCATATGTTGTAAAAGCAATACGGAGACCAAAAATATTTATATAGTACATTAACTGCAAAAAACGGTTTTATAGACTACTATACAAATACGTTTGGGTTAACTATTAAAATAGAAAAACAAAAAAATATTGAAATGGAAAAATCAGATGCAGATTTACAATTGAAATATATAAAAGAAGAAAAAAAAGGAGAGGATTAGAATGATTTTTATAGCAATAGTAATTGGATGTATATTGGGAGCAATTATTGGAATTTATGCTCCTGTAATTCCATACACTTATTCGGGCTATTTAGCAATTGCTATTTTAGCTGCTTTAGACACTGTATTTGGAGGAATAAATTCAATAATAAATAAACATTTTAATATGAAGATTTTTGTATCAGGTTTTTTTGGAAACGCTATTTTAGCAATGCTTCTTACTTATCTAGGCGAAAAACTAAATGTAGATATATATCTTGCTGCAATTTTTGTATTTGTTGGAAGAATGTTTAATAATTTAGGATTTATACGTAGATATTATATAGAAAAATGGGCTAAAAATAAAGAAATTAAAAAAAGTAAATAAAAAACTATTGATAAAGTTAAAAAAATGTGCTAAAAATATATAGACGAAATAAGAAAAAATGTCATTTTTATACAAAATTCGACATTGTTACAGTATTATTACAAAAATGTTACAAAAATATAACAAAACTATTGACATTTTTTGTGAAATATAATATTCTTATCTAGGAATAAATGCGGAAAAAAATGGAGGAGTTAACTTTGGCTATAGGTGATATAATCGTAGGTATAGATATTGGCACATCTAAAGTTAGTCTTGTAGTAGGAGAAGTTAATAATTTTAATCAAATTGAAATAATTTGTAGTGCTAGTCACAAATGTAATGGAGTAAAAAAAGGTAAAATTGTAAATGAAGAAGAAATCGCAGAAGCAATCGAATCTGTTGTTAGAGATGCAGAAATAGACTCTAAGTTAAAAATCAATTCTTCATATGTAACGATACCTGGTAAATATGTTACTATTGTTCAAAATAGTATTGTAAAAGAAGCAAAAGACCGTTACTCTGGAATTTCACTAAAAGATGTTTCTTCTGCTTTAATGCAAGTTAAAGATATAGATGTACCTGAAGGAAAAACAATTATAGATATTGTTGCAGATAAATTTATATTAGATGATGGAAAAATTGTGACAGATCCAATTGGAAACTTAAGTGCAAGCTTTACATTAAATGCACAAATTATTTTAGCTGAGAAGAGTTATATAAGACAACTTTCATCTATCTTTAGAAAAGCAAATATGGAGATAGATGGATTAGTACCAGAATCTCTTGCACAAAGAAATTTAATATTAGATACAAACGAACTAAATGATAATATAATGATTTTAGATATAGGAGCAGGAAATACAGACATAGGAGTATTTAACGGCTCAGAATTTGTTTATACAAATACAATACCATTAGGTGGAGATAATATAACAAATGACATTGCTTTAGTATTAAATATCTCTATAGATGAAGCAGATAAATTAAAAAGACAATATGGTCTTGCAATGAGATCTTTTATAGACAATGATAATGAAATTGTTTTAAATACTTGCAAAGATGAAACAAGAAGCAAAATAATAAGAAGCTCAGAATTAATCGAAATAATTGAAGCAAGAATTGAAGAAATATTTTCATTAGTAAATAAAGATATTACAAACCAAGGAGTAAAAGCTGAAATTAATAATGTAATTTTAACAGGACAAGGAATCAGTAATATCAATAAAAGCGATGTGGCAGGAAAAATTATTTTAAATATACCAGTCAAGATTTCAACAGGAAGACTAATTAGTACTATTAGACCTAACTATAGAACTGCATATGCACTTGTTAGATATGTTTCATCAAGACCTTTTGCAAAAAATGTTTCAAGCAGTATAGATAGTGGCACAGAACAAAACATTTTAAAAACAATACTGGAGAAAATAAAGGATTTTTTCTATTCATAAACACAAAAGAAATTAAGAGATTTTAAAAATTAAGAAAGTATAGATTAGGAGGAAGAATGGTATGATAGTAGATAGCGTAGAAGAAAGCGGAATCATGATAGATGGAACTGCTACAATTAAAGTAATTGGTGTTGGTGGCGGTGGAACAAATGCTGTTAACCGAATGGTTGATTCTGGAATAAGAGGAGTTGAATTTGTAGCAGTAAATACAGATAGACAAGCCTTATTGCTATCAAAAGCAGCATCAAAGATCCAAATAGGAGAAAAAATCACAAGAGGTTTAGGAGCAGGTGCAAATCCAGATATAGGCGCACAAGCAGCTGAAGAAAGTAAAGCAGAAATAACAGAAGCACTTCGTGGTGCAGATATGGTATTTGTTACAGCTGGAATGGGCGGTGGAACAGGTACTGGAGCAGCTCCAATAGTTGCAGCTTGCGCAAAGGAAATGGGAATTTTAACAATCGGTGTTGTTACAAAGCCATTTACTTTTGAAGGTAAAAAAAGATTAGCACAAGCAGATCGTGGAATTGAAAGCCTAAAAGGAAAAGTTGATACATTAGTTGTTATTCCAAACGACAAATTATTACAAATGATTGATCGTAAGACATCAATTGTAGAAGCATTTAAAATGGCAGATGATGTATTAAGACAAGGTGTACAAGGTATATCAGACTTAATTGCTGTTCCTGGTCTTGTAAACTTAGACTTTGCAGACGTAAAAACAATTATGCTTAATACTGGTATGGCACACATGGGAGTTGGTAGAGCATCTGGAGAAAATAGAGCAGAAGATGCAGCAAAACAGGCAATTCAAAGTCCATTACTAGAAACATCAATAGAAGGAGCAAGAGGAGTAATTATTAACATTACTGGTGGACCAAACCTAGGATTACATGAAGTTAATACAGCAGCTGAACTTGTTCAAAGAAGTGTTGATTCAGAAGCAAATATCATTTTCGGTGCTGTTATTGATGAAAGTTTAGATGAAGATATAATGATAACTGTTATAGCAACTGGATTTGAAAAAGATCCAAAGATGGGAGCTAATGTTCCAGTTGGAGAGATAGTAAGTAAAGCTTGGGATAAAAAGATAAACTCTATTCCAACTACTCCAGATTCATCAAGCTCTTCAAACGATTTAGATATACCTTCTTTCTTGAGAAAAAACAAAGGTATGAATAAGAATATATAACTTATAAATAAGAAAACGGAGATATTATGAAGTGAACTCAAATTATTAGACAAAAGGTTTAATAATGAGGGTTCATTTTTATTATATAACTATTAATTAGCAAGAATTAGTTTGTAACAAAAATTTAGCAAAAATATGAAAAAATGTTGAAAAAATTGTATTTGTATGGAATAATAGTAATATTAAAAAAGCATAGTACATTATTGTATATTATAAATTTATATGAAGAAAATATAACTATAACAAATGAGAAAACATGCAAAAGATGACTTACATAGAAAGGAAAAGGCATGAAAAAAATTGGGAAAATTATAATAATTAATATTATATTTGCTATATTAAGTATAGTAGTTTTACCTATAACAATTAATTTAATGGACGTTTTAAACATAAAATACAGTACAATTTATAAATTTTTATCAAGCATAACAGATTCTATGATAGTAAAGGCATCGGATACAGACTATGAATACTCAGGAAATATGCATATACGTTATGGCTATATGTCTTATTCTAGCACGGAAGAAGGAATACATGTATGGTCTAGAGGTGGAGATAAGGTTCTGGAATACTCGTTGATGGGAAATAAATATGCTGAATTTGAATATAAAGATGAATACGGTATGGATTCTGAGAGTTCAGGCTCAACAAAGTTTTTTGACTTAACTGATAAAGTAACAACAGTATCAGTTAGAGAAAAAGAAACTAAAAATATATATTTAAGAGGGCTAATCATAAAAAATGGTGATGGCTTTATCATAATACAAGACGCAAGAGCTGGACACGATAAAGGCGATTCGATATATACATTGAATAATGGTGTAAATAATGAAGCAGAATATTCCATAGATATAAATCACGTTAAATTTGAAGATATATTAGACTATCCACCAAAAAAAGTAGCAGATGGAAAGCTATTTAAGGATAATATTATTATAAGAGATAAAAATACTAAAGAGATAATATATAAGTCTCCAGAATTAGGAGAAATAGAGGAAAGTATAACTTATGAAAATGGACAAACTAAAGTGAATTTTGCTGTAAACGGAGACGCTAAAGATAGAACTAGTTACACATATATACTTAACGGAGAAGAATTTACAGGAAATAGTGCAACTTTAAAAGAAGATACTACTTTAAAATTAAAAGCACATACAGACAAAGAATTTACAGATCAAACAATTGAAAAAGATGTAAACGCAAAAGTTATAAAAACGGAAAAGCCAACAATAAAAATAGATGAAGAAAATAATTTAATATTAACACAAGGTACAATAGAAAATGATGAGCTTGCAAACATTTATTACAGTATAGATAATGAAACAGAAAAAGTATACACTGGAAAAGTAAAGTTAGAAGTGGGGACACATAAGATAAAAGCTTATCAAACAACTAAAAATTATCAAATTAAAAGTTTAGATGAAACAAAAGAAGTGATAATAAAAGAACTTGTCAAAACAGAAAAACCTACTATACAAATGGATAAAGAAAACAATTTGATACTAACGCAAGGCAAAATAGAAAATGATGAACTTGCAGATATTTATTATAGCGTAAATGATGGAGAATATAAAAAGTATACTGGTAAGGTTAAATTTGAAGTTGGAACATATAAGATAAAGGCCTATCAAATAACAAAAAAATATGAAATAAAAAGTGACATAGCAGAGGTAGAAGTTACTATAGAAAATAACAAAGAACCAGAAGTAAAACCAAATGAAGATAAAAATCAATCAAATAATAATGATAACAACAAAGATTTATCAAACGATGAACAAAATAATAATACAAACAGTAACGAAGAAAACAAAAATACTGAAACAGAAAAGCAAAAATCAAATGAAAACAAAAATATTCCAAAAACCGGCGATATGATAATGATATATGTAGTAGTACTTTTTGTAATAATAACATTAAATATAGTAATAAACAGAAAAAGGAAAAATAAATAGAGTGTAAAATGTGTAATAAAAGAGAAATAATCTAATTTTGTAGATTATTTCTTTTTTTCGGCACTAAGATTTGACAGTATTTTAGAATAAAAAGAGTTAGAATAATTTTGCAACAGACGAAAATGCTATAGTAATAAAGGAGATAGTAAAAATTGACAATCTATTTAGATATTGTTTTTTTTGAAAACTTATGTATGAACTACATAATTCTTTTTGCAACAGGATACATATTAAAAATAAAAATGAAACATATTAGAATAATCTTTTCAAGTATTTTAGGAAGTGGATATGCTGTTTTAATTTACATTCAAGATGCTATATTTTATTCGAATATAGTAATTAAAATACTACTTTCAATAGTTATGATTTTAACAGCATTTTATCCTAAAAAAATAAAGTTGTTTTTTAAAGAACTTGTTTTGTTTTATCTAGTATCTTTTGTTTTTGGAGGTTGTGCTTTTGCACTTTTATATTTTGTTAAACCACAGAATATATTAATGAGAAATGGGGTCTATGTTGGGAAATACCCAATACAAATTGCATTATTGGGGGGGATTGTAGGCTTTGTAATGGTAGAAGTGGCTTTTAGATTAGTAAAAAACAAAATGACAAAAAAAGATATGTTTGCAGATTTATATTTGTATTCAAATGAAACAGAAGTTAAAGTAAAGGCCTTAGTTGATTCTGGGAATATGCTAAAAGACCCAATTTCTGGAATGCCTGTTATTGTAGTTGAAAAAGAAGAGCTTTATAAAATATTTTCAAAAAAAATATTGGACAATACAGAAAACATAATAAATGGTGAATTTTCGAATGAATTATTTCAAAATGAAGCAGATGTAATTTCAAAATTTAGAATGATACCATTTACATCACTTGGAAAGCAAAATGGATTGTTACTTGGAATTAAAACAGATAAAGTTAAAATCTGTTTTGCAGAAACGGAAGAAGTTGTTACAGGAGTTATTATAGGGATATATGATAAAACACTTACAAAAAATGGAGAATATAAAGCATTAGTAGGACTAGACATTACAGAGAGGAGGGCACAAGATGAATTTACTTCAAATATTAAAATCGAGTATTAATACTTTATATGTAAAGTACATAGGCAAAGATGAAGTTGAAACCATGCCAATTTATTATATAGGTGGAAGTCAAAGTTTACCACCACCATTAACTAAAGAAGAAGAAGATGAAGTACTTGGAAAATTATCAAATGGAGATGAAAGTGTAAGACAAATATTAGTAGAAAGAAATTTAAGACTAGTCGTATATATTGCAAAGAAATTTGAAAATACAGGTATTGGCATAGAAGATCTAATATCAATTGGAACAATAGGACTTATGAAAGCAATTAATACATTTAATACTGAGAAAAATATTAAACTTGCTACATATGCATCTCGTTGTATAGAAAACGAGATATTAATGTATTTAAGGAGAAGTAATAAAATCAAAGGAGAAATATCGATTGATGAACCGCTTAATCAGGATGGAGATGGTAATGAGCTGTTGCTATCTGATATTTTAGGCACAGAAGCAGATGTAACTTCCAGGAGAATAGAAGATGAAGTAGATAGAGCATTATTAAAGTCATCTATAGAGAAATTAAGTAATCGTGAGAGAAATATTATGGAGCTTAGATTTGGTTTTATCAGTGGAAATGAAAAAACACAAAAAGAAGTGGCAGATATGCTTCGGCATATCACAAAGCTATATTTCAAGATTGGAAAAAAAGATTATTGGTAAAATGAAAAAAGATATTATGAGCAAAACTGGATGATATGAATAAAAAGCCTCATTTTGGAAATAATGTGAATAATGTTATTTTTAAAGGAGGTTTTTTATTTGATAAAGAAAGTAGAAATTGCTTCTGTTAATACAGCAAAACTACCTGTACTATCAAATAAAGAAAAAAATGAACTATTAATTAAGATAAAGGATGGAGATAAAGAAGCAAGAGATGAATTTATAAATGGAAATTTAAGATTAGTGCTAAGTGTTATAAAAAGGTTTTATGGTAGAGGAGAGAACTTAGATGACTTATTTCAAGTTGGGTGCGTTGGACTTATAAAAGCAATGGATAATTTTGATTTAAGTCAAAATGTACAATTTAGCACATATGCTGTTCCAATGATAATTGGAGAAATAAGAAGGTATTTAAGAGATAATAACCCAATAAGAGTAAGTCGTTCAATACGAGATCTGGCGTATAGAGCATTAAGTGTAAAAGAAAAAATATTAAAAGAGACACGGAAAAGAGCCGACCATAGAAGAAATTTCAAAAGAATTAGGTGTAGAAAAAGAAGAACTAGCATTTAGCTTAGATGCAATACAAGAACCAATATCGTTGCAAGAACCAGTTTATGGCGATGGAAGTGAAAATCTATATATTATGGATCAAGTCAAAGATAAGAAAAATACAGATGAATATTGGGCAGAAAGTATAACAGTATCTGAAGCAATAAAGAAATTAAGTGTAAAAGAGAAAATGATTATGACTAAACGATTTTTTGAAGGAAGAACTCAAATGGAAGTTGCGGAGGAAATCGGAATTTCACAAGCACAGGTTTCAAGATTAGAAAAAAGTGCAATTAGCCACATAAAAAGAATTTATAAATAAAGTTGCTAAAATAATAGCAACTTTTTTATAGTAAATAATATACTATAATAGAGCAAAAAAGAAAGGGGATAATTCATGGGGCAAAAGGGACTAGATTTTAAACATAAAGAAGTAATAAATATAAGTGACGGAAGAAGAATGGGATATGTTCAAGATGTTTGTGCTGATTTAGAAACTGGAAAGATAACATCTATAATTGTTCCAGGAAGCAACAAGCTCCTAAATATGTTTTCTGGAAATAACGATATAGTGATTCAATGGCAAGATATAAAATGTATAGGAGATGATGTTATTTTAGTGGAAATATAGTGTAATATTAATACTAATTATCTTTTATAAAAAGGCAATTCTAAAGATATTAAAAGGAGTGACGAAATTGGATAAAATTTCTGTAAAATTTCTATAAAAAAAGCTTGCTTTTTAAATTATAATATGATAAGATAAAAAACGTAGCAAGAAGATAAAACAACATCTTAAAAAAGTTAAAAATATTTTAAAAAAAGTGTTGACATTATATCTTCAATATGTTATTATAATCGAGTACGAAACAACAGAAAAAAAGAATATATTTTTTATATATAAATTAGTATAATTTAAGCAACTATTTGAAAAATAACAGTAATTACTAGTTTATTATTTTACACTCAAAAATCGACAAAAAAACTTAAAAAAATCAAAAAAATATATTGACAAAACATTTTAAAAGTAGTACAATAAAAAAGTCGTAACAAAGAATAATGAAACGACAAAAAAGTACATTGAAAAGTAAACAATAAACCTTTAGAGAAACCAAAAGCGGTAGTAATTGTACTACCAAAAAACGAAAAAATAAATGAGCTAAAACTCAAGTGAAGATTTATACTAGTTTCGAAAGAAACGAAAATATAAATACCAAAAACAAGAGAGTTTGATCCTGGCTCAGGATAAACGCTGGCGGCGCACATAAGACATGCAAGTCGAACGAACTTAATTTTAATGTTTACATTAAAAAGCGGTTAGTGGCGGACTGGTGAGTAACGCGTAAGTAATCTGCCTATTAGAGGGGAATAACAGTGAGAAATCACTGCTAATACCGCATATGCCATAAGAACCACATGGTTCTAGTGGGAAAGGAGCAATCCACTAATAGATGAGCTTGCGTCTGATTAGCTAGTTGGTGGGGTAATGGCCTACCAAGGCAACGATCAGTAGCCGAACTGAGAGGTTGATCGGCCACATTGGGACTGAGATACGGCCCAGACTCCTACGGGAGGCAGCAGTCGGG